>CANHGA010000090.1 GCA_947460085.1 Synechococcaceae cyanobacterium | reverse complement strand
TCATTGGCCCCGATCCCTATCAAATTCCAGCAGGGGATTACGCCGGACCCATGGGTGTGGGCGACCCCCCCAGCTGGGAGAAAGCAGCGATGTATGTGGTGATGTGTGTGGTTTTGGCCACCTGTGGGGGCGGCCTTTGATCCCTCGACAATCTGATCATTGCCGACATGCTGAAAGCCCTGATCGGCTGAGCTGGCATGCCGCAAGCAATGCCTCGCTTTTTTTTGGGCTGGGTTTATGGCCCATGGGCAGCTTCGGCCGTGGTCAATTTGGCCGCGCTGCGCCTCTTGATTGCCGACGATTTCAACTTGCACGGCCATGGCTGGAGCCTGTTTGGCAGCGGAGCCATCTGTTTTTCAATTGGCTGCGTCAGCAAGGTGTCCTGGGAACTCGCCAAACTCAATCGCAACCTTTCCCGTGAACGTCAAATCGTTGAACACATGGTTTTGCATTAACCAGGGCGATGGAAAGTAAGCGTCTTATCACCATCATCACCCTGCCCTGGATTGCCGCCGCCTTGGTGTTGCTGCTGGTCACCAAATTGCGGGACGATTCCCTCCGCTGGCATTGGGGACTGTTTGGCAATGCCGCCATTTGCTTTTCGATTGGTTGCCTAGCCCGAACCAGCGTGCTGCTCCACGACAAGGTCCAAGCGGAAAAGAAAGCTGAAGCCGGCCTTGCGGGCCAAGCCAACGGACCGACCCCCTCCCGCCCATGACGGCCAGGGCGCGGAAGTCGGCATGGATTGCCTTAGCCGCCGCCGTGGGCCTGGTGTTCCCCAGCCCAAGGAGCTGTTGGGCGGAGCCGACCACCAAACCCTCAGCCTCCCTGCTGCGCAGCCTGGATCGCTTCGAGCGGGATATGCAGCTCCTGGATCAGACCTTGCCAAACCCGGCCCCTGGATCCGCCCGGACCAAGGGGAAGAAGGTCGCAAAGGAAACGGACCCAGTCGATGCAACGCCGACAAGGGTTCTAGCCAGCCTCGAGCCACCTCCTCCTGGAGCCAGTCCCAGCAGCATCGACGCCGTCAGGATTCAGCGCCGGGTTCGCCTCAGCTTGCCCATGGCCCTGGAGGTAGCCGTTCGCAACGACCCTGCTCTGGCGGAGCAGGTGGCAGCGGTTCGGGAACGCCAGGGCTGGCTCACCTCGGTGCGGGGGCGCTTCTGGCCCGAAATCTCGCTGCTGGCGGGAAGTGGCTACAGCCAAAGGCGCACCGACAGCACCGCCTGGCAGGGCAACGAATCCATTCCCCAATACCAAAACAACGTCTTCTCGGTATCCACAGGTGGTTGGAACCAAATCCAACAGAACCTGCAGGTCACAACCGCTGGCTTGGGGCTCAATTGGGAGCTGGTGAGCTTTGAACGCAATGCGGCCCTGGCCGAATCCAAAGACGAACTCAAGGCCTCCCAACAGCGCTATGCCAACCGCCTACGCCAACTGCAACTCGACGTCAGCCTGGCCTACTACGGGCTTCAGTTGGCCGAGCAACTGACGCGGGTCCGCCAGGCCGTCGTCAACAACGACGCGATCGTGAAGGGGGAGGTTTCGGCCCTCAAGCGCTCGGGCTTGGTTCCCAGGCTGGATTTGCTCCGGGCCGATGCGGCCTTGCAACAAAGCAATTACCGGCTTGAGCAAGCTGATGCCCTGCGGCTGAGCCGCCAACGCCAAATCAGCAACCTGATCAACGTCCCCTTTGATGTCACGGTCACCGCGTCTGAGGCGGTGACGCTGCAGCCCCCCTGGCCCTTGGATCTGCAGCAAACCCTGATCCAGGGCTTTGCCCAAAATCCCCAAATGCTGGCCCTCCAGGCGGCCCGCGATGCCCTGATCAACCAGGCCAATCGGCGGGCGGCCGAGTTGCTGCCCAGCCTGCGGCTGTTTGCCCAGGCGGGCTACGGAGAGGTGATCTCCGATGAACCGCTCATCAACCTGAATGGCTGCTGCGGGGCCACCCACATCCCCTCGCTCTACAGCCAAAGCGCCGACTGGGCCGCAGGCCTGCAATTCCGCTGGCGCTTATTCGACGGCGGGGTCACCAGCGGGGCCGCATCGGCCAGCCTGGCTGCAGCAGAACGCACCGAGCAAGCCCTAGCCCGGGAGCGCAATGGCATCCGCCAACGGATGGAAGCCGCCTTCTTCGACCACCGCGCGGCCCTAAGCCAAATCGTGGCCTCCCGGGCGTCCTACGCGGCAGCGCGGGAAGCCTTTCGCGATGTGCGGGCCCGCTACCAACTGGGCCTGGCCAATTACACCGACGTGAGCCAAACGATTCAACTGCTCACCCAAACGATGGAAAGTGTGGCCGAATCCATCACCCTCGCCAACGTGAGCTACGCCCAGCTGCTGCGGGAATTGATCACGGTGCCGAATCAGCCGGGGGCCCCGGTAAGCCTTCCTTTGGTACTCCCCCTGCAGCTGCCCCAACCGGCGCCAACGCTGCCAAGCGCTGCCGGCGCCGCACCATCCAGGTCCAACTTCGCCAAAACAGCAGGGTAAGCAACACCAAAAACCAGAACCAAACCTCGGGGGCATTGGCATGGAGCAGCACCACCAACAGGCTGAGTTCAATCACCAGCAAGGGAAGCTCAGAGCGCAACGGCCCATGGACGCCGGCCCAGCGAGATCTGGCTGTCATGGCAGGGTTCCCCTCTGGCGGATTTGGGGGCGATCTTGGACCTCCTCAGCCAGATTGCGGTAGGAGCCCGTCAGCTCCCGCAGCCCGGGCACCACATAGCTGATGGGGGTGCGCCATTCCACATAGCCATGGGCCTTGAGGGTGAGACCCTCGCGAATCGGGAAGACACTGCTACCTCTCGAGAGGGTCCAGCGGTAGCCATCAAAACTGCGGGGTCCCCGGGCCAAAGCAATGTCGGCGCGCATCACCGGGCCGCCCTTCACCAGGGCTTCGGCCAGCTGGGGATTGCCCATGGTGGTGTCCACATCTTCGCGGGTTGCCGGCAGCAGGCTCACCCGCTGCACCTGGCCGAGTAGTCCGCCAAAACGGCCCCGTTCATGCCAATCCGGCACCACTTCCATCGGCAAGCCGATGGGTAAACGCCTGGCATCGGCCGGGGGGAAATAGGCCACGGCAAACAGGGTGTCGCCGGGCTTTCCGCCCAGGGTGCCCAGGCGCTGGCCGGACTTCACCGTTTGGCCCCGCACCACCTGGAGATCAAGGATTTGCCCAGGCCGATCCGCCAGCAAGGTTCCTTCGTAACCCAATCGCGCCTTGGTCACCTTTATCTGGCGACGGGTGTCGTCAATGCGGTAAAGCCGCCGTTGCTGTTCGGTATCGATTTCCAGCTTCACTTTCTCGTAGGCATCCACCACTTCCTTCTCGCGAATGCGCAGGTTTTCGATGGCCACATCGAGCTGGGTGGCCCGATCTTCCGTGGCAACCACTTCCTCCGAAAGGGGAGCCACCACATCGCGGCGGGCAAGCAGGCGGAAGTCGGCAACCTTTTGGTTGTAGGTGCGGCGCAGCCGGCCTAGGCGCTGGCGCTCGCTTTGCAGCTTGGCCAACGACGTATCTCGGACCCGGCGTGCGGACTCCAGTCGCACCCCATCGCGCTGGTTGAGGTTGGCATTGATGCCAATCAACTGAAGCAAGTCATGCTGCTGGCGCCGCAATTCCTGATCCAAGGTGGGGAGATACATGGTGATCAAGGGTTGGCCCTTACTCACCGTTTGCCCCACCTTCACCGCGATCGAGAGAATCTGGCCCTCCGCGCGGGCATCAATCACCCGGGATCCACCCGGCACAATCATCACGCCGCGACCAACAACCTCGGTGGGCACGGGCCAGAACAACACCCAACCCGCCGTCAGCACACCCAAGGTTCCCAGGGCTAGGAGCACCTGCCCCTCGGGATCGCTGGATTGGCGCTGCAGCCAAGTTTGAAGCCGCTGCAATCCAGCCCTTGATCGATCAGACAACGCTTGCAGGGAGCCTTCCCACATCAACGTCCAAACCGCTCCAGCAGATGGTCACCAACCCGCAGGGCGTTGGCAATCGCGGTAAGAGAAGGATTCACAGCACCAATGGTGGGCATGAAGCTGGTATCCACCACATAGAGATTGTCCAGTTCATGGGCCTTGCAGTGGACATCAAGAACGGATGTGGCCGGATCAGTACCAAAACGACAGGTGCCAGCCTGGTGACCCACAGCCGCAATGGACATCTCACTCTTGATGTAGAACTGGCGCTCCACCAAGTGGTTTTTAAGGTAGAGCTGATCCAGTAATCCCGTCAGCCTGCCGTATAGGCGCTGGGCCGCCGTCTGGTTGTTCGGGGTGTAATTGAGGGTGATCTGGCCCTCCTGGTTGACCGTAACCCGATTCTCTGCTGCCGGTAAATCCTCTGATGAGATCCAAAAATCCAGGGCATGCTCGGCGATCTTGTCCATCGACCAGCCCGGCATCAGGAAGGTTTCCAAGGGGGCATAGCCCTTCATAATCGTGCCATTGGTCTTACCCGTCATCTGGATATTGCCCATCGGATAGTCGAAATCGGCGTCACCGAGATACCAATCGTTGATGGTGATTGTTTTCTGAAACACTGTGGTGTTTGGCTCATGGGCCAGGGCCACCATCGCCTTACTGTTGTGATACATGTAATTGCGGCCCACCTGATCAGAGCCATTGGCCAAGCCCTTGGGATGCTGATCATTGGCCGACATCAACAAAAGCCGGGCACTATTGGCGGCACCACAGCTCACCACAACCACATCGCCGCTGACGGTCATGGGTAGACCATCGCGCTCCAGTTGAACGGCTTTGACTGTGCGGCCGCTGGCATCGGTGAGCAGCCGCGACACATGGGCCCTGGTCAGCAGACTCACGTTGTTCGCCGCCAGGGCGGGGCGCATGCCCAGCACATCGGCATCACTCTTGGCATGCACCAAGCAGGGGAAGCCATCACAGCAATTGCACTTGCGACAGCGACTAAAGGCCATGTTGGCCTCATCCAACATCACGCCTGTAGGGGCATGGAAAGGATGCAGTCCAGCGCTTCGTAGGTCGTCTACCAACTTCTGGATCCTGGGCTCGTGGGCAATCGGGGGATGGGGATAGGGAGCTTGGCAGGGGGGCTCGGTGGGATCTTCTCCCCGCTGACCATGGACGTGGTACATCTCCTCAGCCCGCTGGTAAAAGGGCTCAAAATCGCTATAGCGCAAGGGCCAAGCCGGGGAGATGCCATCGAAATGGATAAGCTCCTCAAAATCTTGCTGGCGAAGCCGGAAGTGGGCGGCGCCATACATCTTGGTAGCCCCTCCTACAAAGTAGTGACTGCCAGGCTGAAAAGGCTTGTTGTGCTTATCAAACCAGGTGTCTTTCGAGACATAGCGGCCCTTTTGGAACACTTCTTCGGCATCCCAATTTTGGGGTTCCTGGGGCAACCAATCCCCACGCTCCAACACCAAAACCTTGAGGCCAGAAGCGGCTAAGTGGCGGGCCAAGGTGCCCCCACCGGCACCACTACCCACAATCACAATGTCAAAATGGGCCCCATCCGACACCTCAAGCTGGGAGCCTTGGGGCAGGGGCGAAATCGCCAAGGAAGGGCCTGGGATTTCAACAAAAGGGTGGGATTGGGCCATGGGAACGAGGGAGAAAACGTTAGCCGGAGGGATAACGGCTGAGCTGGTGAATCATCTTGGCCGTCATGGCACTCCAGCCCGTCTGGTGGGATGCCCCGACACCACTGCCATGATCACCATGGAAATATTCGTTGAACAGGATTAAATCCCGCCAGTTGGGGTCATTCTGAAAGAGAGCCACTTGGCCATTGAAGGCGCGGCGCCCCTCGCCATCCCGTCGAAAAATGCCGGCCAAGCGCTCTTCCAGCAGCAGGGAAGCCTCCCAGAGGTTGACCCAACGGCCCGAGCCCGTTGGGAACTCCACCTTGAAACTGTCACCAAAGAAGTGGGCATACTTCTGTAGTGACTCGATCAAGAGAAAGTTGATGGGCATCCACACGGGGCCGCGCCAGTTTGAGTTACCGCCAAACATGGCAACGGGGCTGTCGGCAGGGCTGTAGGTCAAGGTTTCATGGTCGACCCCCTCCGTATAGCTATAGGGATTCGATTCATACACCTTGGAAAGCCCCCTGATTCCATAGGGAGACAGGAACTCCTCCTCATCAAACAAGCGCTGGCAAATGCGCTTCAACCTATCTTCAGGAACCAAGGTGAAAAGAATTCGATCATCATGCCAACGGCCCAGATTATGCTCAAGCCATGTGGGGGTCGTGCGCTCATGTACAAACCACTTCATGCTCTCTAGAACATCGAGTACGGGTAGCCGGTCAACGGTTTCCCGATCAAAACTGGCCACAGCCAGCAGGGGAATCAACCCGGAAAGTGAACGGGTGCGTAGATAATCGCAACTACCATCTGGCCTCTTGATCACATCGTAATAGAAGCCATCATCATCATCCCAACTCAAGAAGCCCCGGGTTGCAGACGTATTCAGAGTAAATGCAAGCTGGGTAAAGTCGCAGACGAAGCGCTCACAAATATCGACATACTCAGGCTCCTCCCGGCTCAACTCAACCGAAATATTCAGCAGATTCAAGCTAAGGGAAGCCATCCAGGCGGTGCCATCACACTGCTCAATGTGGCTGCCATCGGCGAGGGGAAAACGGCGATCAAAGACGGCAATGTTATCGAGGCCAAGGAATCCTCCCTCGAAGACATTGTCGCCTGAGCGATCATTGCGATTCGCCCACCAGCCGTATTCAAGCAGTAATTTGCGCAGGGATGATCGCAGGAATGCTTGATCAGCAACTCCAGATTGTTTGCGATCAATCTGATAGATCCGCATCGCCGCCCAAGCCCCAATCGGAGGGTTGGGATCGGAGAGGGCCCATTCATAGGCTGGGGTCTGGGCACTTGGGGAGGTGAAGTGTGGCGATCGCAGCAGCATGCATTGCTCCTTCGCCGTAGCTGGGTCAATCAGGGCAAAAGCCACCGCGTGGAACATCAAATCCCATTGGCAGAAGTAGGGGTACTCCCACGAATCTGGCATCGAAATGATGTTGTGGGCATGGAGACGACTCCAGAGGGCCGTATCGGTTTGCCAGCGATTACTCGGAGGTGGGGGCTGGGTTGGATCCCCCTCCAGCCAGCGCAGCACACTCCAGCCGTAGTACTTCTTGCACCACAGCAAACCGGCCAAGGCCGTGGAATGGATCAGGCGATCATCTGCCGTGAGGCCTGGCAGAAGATGCTCTTGGAAAGCGTGCCACTCGGCCTCCCGCTCCGCGAAAATCCCATCAAAGCCCGCACCAAACGGTTCAGCCCCTGGGCCATCAGCTGGGCCATCAACTGCTTGCGGGCGCAGACGCAGCTGCACGAACCATTCTTCGCCAGGGGCCAAATCCCGCTGGAGCAAACGGGCCGCCTTGGTTCCAGATCGAGCCGGATTGATGGCACCGGCCTCTCCCTCCACCACATAGCGATGGAAACCATCCTTCTGGAAGGGGGTGGAGTTGGGCTGGTGATACAGACGCTCCAGGTTGGTTTCGTTGTCGGTAAACAGCCAATCGCCCTTCTCCCGGCAGTGCAAGGTGTAGGCGTCCAAATGGGCCAAGGCTGGAATCGCCACAGAATCCCTTACTCCGCCATCGGTTACGCCGGAATCGGTTGACATGGCCATGGGCAGGCATGGCTGGTCGGGATACCCCCAGGACCAGGTATTCCGCATCCAAATCGTGGGCAACAACGTGATTGGGGCTGTTGCCGGCCCCCGATTGACAACCCGGATCTGAATCAGGATGTCGGTGGGTGAAGCCTTGGCATATTCAATAACAACATCGAAGTAGCGATTGTCGTCGAAGATGCCGGTATCAACCAGCTCATATTCAGGCTGGTCCCGGCTTCGACGTCCATTTTCATCGACCAGGTGCTGGTAGGGAAATTCAGTCTGGGGGTACTTGTAGAGCCCCCGCATGAAACTGTGGGTCGGGGTATTCGCCTGATGAAAGT
>CANHGA010000089.1 GCA_947460085.1 Synechococcaceae cyanobacterium | reverse complement strand
GGCTAGAGCTGGGGCCGCCAACAGCAATGCGGCCGCACCCAAGCCACTAGCAAGAAGCAGTGCCTGGAAGGATGACTTCATCGTCAAAAGATTTTTAATCGTTAAAAAAGACTTCATCGTGAAGAGCTGGAGGTTGGTCGAAAGACGAAAAAAAGATTTGGCTACGCCTGCCGATGGACTGATCAGACCCCAGCACCAGCAGCCAACGGCCCCAGGGATCCAACGGCCAAAACACCACCGATCAACACAAAGGCCAGGGCAAGCCCCTTGATCCAGGGGGCGGGCAGTTGCTTGAACAGCAGGGCAGCTCCCCCACAGATACAGGCGGAACTCACCAAGGCGCCGCTCCACCAGATCCAGGTGCTGCTGTCTTGCGGAGCCTCCAGGCCGTGGAGCATGGCGTGGATGGCCAAGGCCGCTGCCACGACAACGCCACCCAGGGGTCCGGTGCCTGCCTTGGCAACCTTGCCAGCCGAGAACAACAGCAAGCCAACTGCGGAAATGGCGAGGGCCGCGAGACCTTCAGCCCCAGGCATGCCACCACCGGTAGCGCCAATCGCCGCTCCAGCCAAGGCACCGGCAAAAGCCCAAACCAACAGTTGCCAGGAGATGGTGGCTGCGGCGGCCCCGACAGCCAATAGCAGGGTGAGGTGATCCAAGCCCAAGAGCGGATGGACCACCCCCCCCATCACACCAACAGCCCCCACACCAGCGGCCGCCCCGCCGTGGGCTTGGGCCGGGGTGCTCGAGACAACGACGCCCAAAGCGGCTAGAGCCGCTGCAAAAGCAGCAGAAATCGATTTCATGCAGTCTTCTCGGTCCGCGCCGAGGCGATGGGATTAGGGACGGTGAGTGTTCTGACTAAGGGGCGAACCCCATCACAGTTGCGGGACAGCGGCGGAGTTGGGATCGCAAAGCGAGCCCGCACCGCACTTTCCTCATGTGGCCTGGGCCAAGCCCAGACCCCGTCTGCATACCACTATGGGGCCAAGGGATCAGCAATCACCAAACAAGGCCTGAACCGTTTCGTTGAACTGGTCGTAGGTGGTGTCTGCATCCAAACCTGAAACCGCCAGGGCCACGGTTTTGGCCATGGGATTGCATTCCACCGCAATCGATACCGAAACCTGGCCATGGTCGACGTGATAGGTGGCGCTGCGACCACCATCGCCATAGAGCGTTTCTGGGGATTCGGTGAACCCCAGGGTGCGGGTGAGCTCGGCAACCCCACTCAGGGAGGTGATCAGGTCGGCCTCGCAGGCGATCGCCTTCACATAAACGTGGGGTGCTGGAAGCCTGAAAGCCTCCCGATCCTCCAGCCCGAGCATCAACGTGCTCTTCAAAGACTTGACCAAGGTCTTCATGGGGCCGCTACTAACCAATCTGGTAGCAACATCCTAGGCACAAACCCCCATATTTAGTGCTCAGCCTGAGCCGCAAGCACCAGATAGGGCGGCAAGTTCAGGCGATAGGGCCGTCGCGATCGGAGCGAAACACCACATCGACTCCGGCGATCAAGCCCGCTTGCTTCACCAACTCCTCAAAAACAGCCAGGGTTTGGGGGGCGCCGCGGCCCATGGACTCCCGGCTCATGATCGCCAGCTCCAGCACCACCCCATCGGCCTTGTTCTGCACATCGGCAAACAACTGCATCCGCTGCTGCTCCCCACTCACCCGAACCACCGCACTCATGTGGGCGATGGTCTCGTGATCCACCTCCGCCTGCAAAACCTGCAACATCGGCTTCAGCGCCTCAATCAAGGCCCGCGGCTGCACCACTGATCGGGGCTTCAGCACCAAAAGGAAACGGGCCATAGCTACAGACAGCGAAGGGCCATCTTGCTTCAGGGCGGGGCCAACCCTTCGCGAACCGGAACCTCCACCCAGGCAATTTGATCAATCCTGCCCAGCACTTTGGGCCGCCCGCCTGCCACAGAAACCCGCACCAAATCAGGACGACCCGCCAGCACCTTCACCCCCCGGCCCAATGGAACCAGCACCTGCCCTTGAAGGATGGCGCCATAGAGGGTTTCTCCCTCCAAGTTGCGCACCTCCACCCAACTGGGCCCGGAGCTTTGCAACCGCAGCTGCCCCACCGGCACGCCGGCACCTGGCAACGGCTCAGCCTGGCGGGATGGGCCAGCCTGGGGAAAGAGCAGCCGCGGCAGGGGTTTCAACTGGTTGGCACCCCATAAAAAGCCAGCGCCGACCCCCAACAAAAGCGCTGCCCGCCCAACAGTGACCGGCCATTGGGGACGGGCATGGGGCTGCTGAACCGAGCGCGACGCAGGGATGGCCTGGGCCAGGTCAGGATTGGTGAGGGCTCCCTTGCCCTTGAGGGGACGCCGCCGCCGGGCCTCCCGCCGCCGGCGCAGGGTGATGGAGAGGCGATCGCGATCGACCTCATGGGCCTGGATGCGCACGTTGCGCGACAGCTGGCGTAGGTCTGCCATCCATTCGGGCAACAGCACAAACAAAACGGCAAGCAGGCCGTACAAACGCACCAGTCCCGATGGCACGGGATGGTGATGGGGCTGCTCATCGCTCTGCTGTTCTGGCTCCAGGTGGGGGGCCGACCGGGGTTGGCTCACGGGGAACGCGCGGTCCATCGGGGCCATTCTCTTGGCGATTTTTCGCAGCACCGGGGCTGGCGCGATCAACCTTCACACCCCTGACAGCGGAGGGATTGAAGAAGGGGCTAAGGGGCCTTCATCTCCCGCGCCAGCAGGGTGCAGAGGTAATCGGGATCGCGGTATTGGCCCGGCAAGCAGTTGTGCAAGGTTTCCAACCGCTGCCAGCACACGGTGCGGCGAATCTTTTTGATCGATTTACCCTCCCGAAGCAGCAAGCGCATGGCCTTGCAATACAGGGAATAATTCGCCTCTAGCTCCCCAATGGTGATCTTGGGTGCCGAACCAGCAGTCGTCATGAAAATCCGCCGCAGGCTTTGAAGGGCAACGCAGGACCCCGAGGGGCCTGGAGCAACTCTGCGCCTGCCCCCTGCGATCACGAGCCCCCCATACGGGGACAATTCAGCTCTGAAGCAGCTAGATCTGGACCAGCTAGATCTGGACCATGCCGCAGCGCATGCCCTTGAGCACCGCCTGGAGGCGGTTGTTCACATCAAGGGTTTTCAGCAAACGCTTGGTGTAGGTCTTGGCCGTTTGATCGCTCACCACAAGCTTCTCGGCGATGTCGCGATCGGTGAGGCCGCTGGCCAATAAATCCAGCACTTCGTATTCGCGCTTGGTGAGCCGGGGACAACTCAAGTAAGCCCGGGTGTCCGAGCGCAGGGATGGGCTTCGGTAGGAGTGATGGCCCATCACGGCGATCACGGCGGCTTTCAGGGGTCGTTGATCACCGATGAAATCGGCCTCGGCCACCACCGCTTCCAACCAATCGGCATCCGCGTATTGGGCTGGGATCACATCGCCCAGCGCCAACACCACCGCCTTCAAACTGGGCTGGGCTTCCCGGGCTTGGCGCACCAGCTCAAAACCATTGCCCTGTTCCAGATAATCGGTGGCGATCAGCAGCTCATAGGGTTCTTGAGCCAGATAGCTCAAACAGGTGGCCTGGTCGGTCACCGCACAGCCAATCTTCGTGCGGTCTTTGAAGCTCTCGCAGACGGAGCGCAACAAAAACTTCCCTTTCATGGCAATCGCCACCTGGCCAGGGACTGCCACCGAAAGCAACACCTGGTCGAGGGTGGTGCCTTCCAGGCTGCTGAGAAAAGGGGTGAGGTCCATCGGGACCCTCCTTGGCGGCAGACGCTGTCTGCCTAAAGATTATTCAAACCTTAGGTGCCACATCCTGAACCTTCGCTAAAAACTGGGGATTAGTCGTCGTAAACCCGGCACTTTTCATCGGCTGGGTTCAGCTCACAAAACACCTCAAATGGGCTGGGGGCTTCTTCGGCCTCGGGGTGGCGCCCTTGAAAATCCTCAAGGTCCTTGATCTGCTGCTCCAGCTTGCGGGCCACCGCCTGATCTCCATTGGCCGTGGCTGCGGCCAATGCCGAGCGATAGCTCTCCAGCTGGGACGCGATCGTGGTCATGGCAAGACTCCCAAGAGGAGCACAGGTAAAGCGGCCGAGAATTTAACCCCAGCGGCGGCAAAGCCGGGGCCGCAGGCAAGTCTGATGGGGAAAAGCTTGAGAAACCCCACCCCCAAGCATCCCCTCCAAAAACCCGCCTCCCGAAAAAAGGATTGACAGCCCCCTGGTTGAACCCCCCAAGGTGGGGGGATTGCAGCGGAATGCCCCATGGCAAACGCCCCCTACTTGGTCGCCTTGGCGTTGGTGGAGTTGGACGGCAAACGCGCCCTGCCCCTGACGGGCAAAACCCAATCAGCCGCAGCCGCCTCAGCCCCCGCAGAAAACGACCCAGCCCAAGACCCAGGAGACGATGGCCGCACCCTGGCCTTGGAGCTGTTGCTCCGGCTTTGGCAACGCAGCGATGAGGGGCCCCTACAGCGGGCGGCCGCTGACAACAGCCTGCTGCTGATTGAGATTCCCCTCGACGTGATGAGCGAGCAATTGCCGCTGCTGAAGGCCAGCTGGCTGGCCAGTGGCGACACAGCCGCCTTTGAAACCAGCCTCAAAGCCTTGGTGATCCGCGGCTGGCGCATGGGAATTGCCAAGTACGAACCGGTGAGCTTCAGCCCCTGGCCCTAGGACGCTGGGCGGCCTCTTGCAGTGCGCTGGGCCCTTGTGCCTGAGGCATTAGCCCATCAGACCCATCCGGTCCAGCTGCCTCCGACAAATCATTGAGTACCGCAAACGGGCCGATGATCTGCTGGGCGTGTTTGTTGTAAACCTCTGCAGCCTCCCGCTCGTCCTCGTACGCCCCAAGGAAGTAACGGCGCCCCCGCCAATACAACTGGGCGATCCACTGACCCGTGCGGCTCCGGTAACTGACGCCGCGAAACATGGAGCTCGCGCCTGGCCGACGGGGCCGGTTGGCGTAGGCGAGATAGGCCTGCTCTTGAGAAGCGTCGGTCTGCTTCGGCATGGCCGCTTGGGATCACGGGCATGGTCAACACTGCGATGCAGCAAGCCCCCAAAGCCAGTCCCCTTTTGGGGAGGTCTTGCCGATGAACCCTGGGCCACGCCTCTGGCCTAAGGATTACGGGATCCAACAGCACCGCCCCCGGCGGGCTGCAAATCACCGAAACGGCCCTCCATGGCTGCTAGGAAGAGAAATCAGCAGGCCCCCTATGACCATCCCTACCCCTGACGCTTCCACACCCGACGCAGCAAAGACAGACGCAGCAAAGACAGACGCAGCAAAGACAGACGCCCAAAAGCCTGACGCCCTGAAGCAAACGATCCTGCTGGTGGACGACGACGCCAATATCCGGAGGGTGCTGGAAACCCGGCTAACCATGTTTGGTTACGACGTGGCGACCGCCAGCGATGGTGAAGAGGCCCTTGCCCTCTTCCAAACCGTGCAACCCGATGTGGTCGTGCTGGACGTGATGATGCCCAAGATGGATGGCTATGGGGTGATTCAGGCCCTGCGCCAACAATCTGAGGTGCCGATCGTGATGCTCTCGGCCTGCTCGGAAGTTAAAGACCGCATCCTGGGCCTGGAGCTGGGCGCCGACGACTACATCACCAAACCCTTCAGCCCAAAAGAATTAGAAGCCCGCATTCGCTGCGTCTTGCGTCGTACGGCCGGCGGTACGGGCCCTGAGGCCGCTGGCAGCGCCCCGCGGGAGATCAAGATTGGCCAGCTGATGATCCTGCCCCACAAACGCCAGGTGTTTAAGGCCGGTGAACGGGTCAAGCTCACGGGGATGGAATTCGACCTGCTCGAGATGCTGATGGCCCACTCCGGCCAGCCCCTCACCCGCCAAGAAATGCTCAGCAAAATCTGGGGCTACACCCCGGAGCGCCATTCCGACACGCGGGTGGTGGACGTGCACATCTCCAGGCTGCGCAACAAGATCGAAGACGACCCCGACAACCCCGAGCTCGTGATCACGGCCCGGGGCACGGGATACCTCTTCCAACGCCTACCAGCGGCGACGGCGATCTAGGTAGGGGCGTTCCCTAACGGGGGGCACCGTTGTAGATCACTTTCTCCACCTTGGTGCCATCGGGTGACACCATGATTTGGGTTTCAACCGTTGGCTTTCGGTTCATGGTTTCCCAGCCCGGTGTGCCGCCGAAGAACTGGAAGCGGTACCCGTCGCTACTTGCTCGCACCATGCAGCTGCCGCCACCCAACTGATGCATGCAGGCTGCCGTGCGGTATTTGGTCAACCCACCGTTCAGGACCTCGGCCTTCATGCGGGCCACATTGGCTGCCTTCTCCTGGGTCCGCGGTACTTCGGCGGCCCGGAGCTCCAAAGGAGCGAGCGCCGTGATGGTGGAGAGCAGCGGCAAGGCCACTCCCAACAGAGCAGGCTTGAACTTGGCAGAAAGCATGGGTTGTGCGGGCCAACAACAACCCAGGATTAGCGACATCGGCCCCAGCGAGGGCGATCTGGCCAGGGTTCGTCGCACGATTGCATCGGGGCGTCATTTCCATCGCTAAACCGGGGGTTCCAGACCCGAACCCATGAATCTGCTGGAGCCCACCAACCTCCTTTTGTTGGGCTGTGCCCTGATCTATGGATTGATCGGCGAACCGGTGGATGGGCTGATCCTGCTGGGGTTTGTGGCGGGAATTGTGCTGCTCGATGGGCTGCAACAGCACCGCAGCCAAAGGGCCCTGGCTGAACTTGCCCGACTCTCCGCGCCCCGGGCCCACGTGCGCCGGCTAGGCCAGGAGCTGGAACTCGCCGCAGAGGACGTCATCCCCGGTGATTATTTACGCCTGGAGGAGGGCGATCGGGTGGTGGCCGATGCCGCCCTGCGGGAGGCCGTGGGCCTGTGGCTGGATGAATCCCTCCTCACCGGAGAGTCGTTGCCGATCGCCAAACAACAGCTTGGCGAAAGGATCTTGGCTGGATCGCTCGTGGCGAGCGGCAGGGGTTGGGCCGAGGTCAAAACCATCGCCGCCGCCAGCGAACTGGGCCGCATTGGCGACAGCCTCAAGACGGTCGTGCCGCCCCCCACCCGCCTGCAGCGCCGCACCCGTCGGCTCACTGGCCGGCTCACCCTTTGGGGGCTTGGCCTCTGCGTTGCCCTGGCCTGCATTCAAGGGATCACCGGTGGCAACTGGCCCCAGGCCCTGCTGGCAGCCCTGGCCCTGGCCCTGGCCGTGCTGCCCAACGAAATCCCCGTGGTGCTGGCCCTGTTTTTGGCCCTTGGGGCCCTCCGGCTGGCCCGCCTTGGGGTGCTGGCCCGCTGGCCGGCGGCGGTGGAAAGCCTGGGTAGCGCCACGGTTTTGGCCGTGGATAAAACCGGCACCCTCACCGAAAACCGCATGGCCGTAGCCGAGCTCACCACCTGGCCCGATGGAGCCCACTGGTCCAGTGGGAAGCCCTTGGATGAGGCCTTTCACCAGCTGGTGGAGATGGCGGTACTCGCCAGCCGCGGCGATCCGGTTGATGCCATGGAACTGGCCATCCACCGCCTGGCCCAAACCCATCTCGAAGGCAGCGAGCACCTGCATCCCGATTGGCCGCTGGAGAGGGACTACCCCCTGAAGAGCGATTTTTTGGTGATGTCCCAGCTCTGGCGCGATAGCGAGGGTGCCTGGCACCTGGCCGCCAAAGGCGCCCCTGAGGCCATTGCCGATCTCTGCCATCTGGCACCGGAGCGCTGCCAACCGTTTTTGAGTGCCGGCGTTGCCTTGGCCAGTAAGGGCCTGCGGGTGCTGGCTGTGGCCCGCGGGCTCACCGGAGCCCCAACCCACAGCGGCGACGAACCCCAGAACCTGCACGACTACCAATTTGAGGCGATCGGCCTGGTTGGTCTCGCCGACCCCTTGCGCAGCGATGTGCCCGAAGCCATTGCCGTGGCCCAGCGGGCAGGGGTGCGGGTGGTGATGCTCACCGGCGATAGCCCGGTCACGGCCCGCTCCATCGCCGCCCAGGCCGGGCTGGGCTG
>CANHGA010000088.1 GCA_947460085.1 Synechococcaceae cyanobacterium | reverse complement strand
CCCTGGGGCGCCGATCCCTTGGCCCAGGTCAACCAGCAGGAGCTATCGGAGCCAAACGCCCGGGCCCGGTGCCTGGGCAGCGAAGAGCTGGGCTGGGCCCTGCCCCTGGCCCGCCTGGCGGCCCTCTTTGGCAGGCAAGCCCTGAATGGGCTCCGGAGCAGTCGGCGCCTGCAACAGCGCTGCCACGCCCTGCGCCATTGGCAGGCCGTGGGCCCCAGCGGGCAGCTCAACGAAACCGATCAGCTGCGCTTGCACCAGGAGCTGGAGGCCGACCTCCCGGCCCTGGTCCTGTTCTGGCCTGAAGCCTCGGCCCAGGCCGCCCTGGTTCGGTGGCGCGATCCAGCCGATCCCCTCTTTCACCCCCGCCCCCCCGTCGACGGCAAGGGCCTGCAGGACCACCTCGGCTTGAAGCCAAGCCGCCAGCTCGGCGAACTGCTCCTCCACCTCACCCTGGAGCGGGCCTTCGGACGCCTCCCCGCAGCCCCGGACGCCTCCCCTGAAGGGATGGCCCAGGTGTGGGCCTGCGCCAAACGCTGGAGTAGCGGGAAATTCCCAGAGAAGGCGCCGTGATTAACTCACTGATGCAATGGCTTGACGCCAGAGGCTTCCCCTCACCTTCAAGACAGACAGTATTTCCCCCCTTCTTTCCATGAGCATCCGCCTCTACGTCGGCAACCTGCCGCAGACCTTTGAAGCCAAAGAGCTCGAGGCTCTGTTCACTGGCGTGGGCGAAGGGGTTCGCTTCAAGGCCGTCAACGACCGGGATACGGGAGCTTGCCGCGGCTTCGGCTTCGCCAACGTGGACAGCCAAGCCATGGCCGATGCGGTGATCGAACAGCTCAACGGCAAGGAATTCGGCGGCAACAACCTGCGCATTGAGGTTTCGGAGCGTCGCGACGCCAACGGCGGCAGCGCCGGCAGGGGTGGCCCTGGCAGCCATGGGGCCACCCCCACGGCAGCCCGCAAAGCGGTCAACAAAGTGGTCCATGCCGACAGCGTCGACACTGGGGCCCCCGATCCCCGCTGGGCTGGCGAACTGGCCAAGCTCAAGGGCCTGCTCGACAACCAAAAAGCAGCGGTCTGAACCAGCCTGTAGCCCCAACTCTGCTGCCCTGGATTTGGCAGGGTCACAGGATCAATGTTCAGCGTGGCGGTGATCCTGCCAATCCCATCAAGGTGCTGCTGATCCATGGCTTTGGCGCCTCGGTGGGCCATTGGCGGCACACCATGCCAGCCCTGGCAGCCCAGGCCGATGTCATTGCCATCGATTTGCTGGGTTTTGGGGCCAGCGACAAGCCCCGCTCCCGGTTGGCGGACGAGCCGATCCAACCGGGATCCGTGCGCTACTGCTTTGATCTTTGGGCCCGGCAGGTGGCCGATGCGGCCATCAGCCTGTTTGGCCTCCGCGAAGCCACCAGCAGCGAGCGCCCCCCGCTGCAGCCGGCCATACCCCCCGAACTGCATCTGATCGGCAATTCGATTGGCGGCATGGTGGCCCTCACGGCAGCCCGCTTGCTGGTGCAAGAGGGCCTCCCGCCGCAGCAAGTGATTCTGATCGACTGTGCCCAGCGCACCCTCGATGACAAACGGGTTGCCCAGTTGCCTGGCCTCGAGCGCCTCAGCCGCCCCCTCTTGAAACAACTGGTGCGCCAACGCTGGGTGATCGCACCCCTGTTTCGGCTGCTCGCCCAACCGGGGTTCATCCGCCGGGTCCTACAGAAGGCCTACCCCAGCGGCGCCCACCTGGACGAGGAGCTCATTGCCCTCTTGCACCGACCCAGCACCGACCCTGGTGCCACCGAGAGCTTCCGCGGCTTTGTGAACCTGTTCAGCGACTACCTGGCCCCCGAGTTGCTGGTCGACCTGGCCATACCCGTGCGGCTGCTGTGGGGGGCAGACGACCCCTGGGAAGATCCCCAAGAAGCCCGGCGCTGGGCCGACACCTTCCCCTGCATTCAGGAGCTTCAAGTGCTGGACGGGCTCGGCCATTGCCCCCAGGACGAGGGCCCGGAACGGGTCAACCCGATCCTGTTGGAATGGATTGGACGGTCCCAAAACCAGACTGCGCAGCGGCAAACCGGCTAATCAGCAACCTTGAGGAATCAGCGCACCTGGGAAACCAAAAAGCTGAAGGGCAAATCCATTAATTTGCCCGCCTGTGGCACGAAGGCTCTTTTATTAAAGACGTCGTAGTTGTGCTGCTCGATCACATCAAGAATTCCCCGGTACAAGCGGAGGGAAGCCCAAACCGGCCAGCGGGCATCTGGCGCCAGCCAACGCACACCAGCCTCCGAGCGGGCAAACCATTGCCTGGCCCGATCCAACTGGAACTTCATCAAGGCCCGCCAGTTGTCGTTTAGTACCCCCGACAACAAATCCGCTTCAGAGTAATTAAACCGTCGCAGATCTTCCAAGGGGAGATAGATTCTGCCCCGGGCACGATCTTCACCAACATCGCGCAGGATATTGGTGAGCTGGTTGGCAATCCCGAGCGCCACCGCAGCTTGGGAGGTATCCGGGCGATCGCTCCAGGGGGCCGTGGTGTAGGCCGCATCCAGCCCCATGACCTCCTGGGTCATCAAACCCACCGTTCCGGCCACCCGGTAGCAGTAGAGCTCCAAATCTTCGAAACTGGCGTAGCGATGCTGCTGCAGGTCCATGCGCTGGCCTTCGATCATGTCGAGGTAGGCATGGAGCGGCTGGGGGAAATGCTCAATCGTGTCGAGCATCACCAGATCCAGTCCATCGCGCACGACCCCGGAGAAGAGGTCCCGGGTGCGCTGCTCCCAACAATCGAGCCTGGCGGCAAGCTCTGCCACGGGCCGATCCTGGGCCTCAGGGCTATCCATCAGCTCATCGGTGCGGCGACACCAGACGTAAATCGCCCAAATGGCCCGCCGCTTAGCCGGAGGCATCAACAACGTGCCCAGATAGAAGGTTTTCGCCCATTCGGCAGTTTCCGCCCGGCAGGCCTCATAGGCCTGCTCCAAGCTGGGAAGCGGGGTGGCAGCCGTAGGCACGTCGGCGAACAAGGTCGCGGGAAGCGCCGGATTCAAACCGTTGCCATGGCAGGCGCCGCTGATGCCTCGGCAGCCAGCTTGCCATCAATCGCGGCCGCGCATTGCTTACCACTCAACACAGCCCCCTCCATGGAGGCCAGATAGCGCTGCATGGTGTAACAACCAGCCAGGAAGAAATTGGGAATCGGCGAGGCCTGGTCGGGGCGCAGCTGCTGGCAGCCCGGCACGGTCTTGTAGACCGAGAGGGGGGTTTTCACCACCTTCGACTTGCGCAAAACCGCCTGGTTGTCACCACTGAAGTGCATCGGGAAAAGACGCTTCAGTTCTTCCATGGTGGCCGCGATAATGTCGTCATCAGAACGGCCAATCCAATCCTTGGCCGGCGCAAACACCAGCTCCAACATCGAACGGCTCGGGTCTTCATACTCGCGACAGGTGTTGCTCATGTCCGCGTAGACGCTCAACAAATCACTGCGGCTAAACAGCAGGTGATCGATTTCAGTGAGCTTGCGATCAAACCAAAGGTGGATGTTGATGACAGGAACCCCATTGAGGCCTTCGAGCTTTTGGAAGTAGGGCAGTTGCTTCCAAGCTTCCGGCACCAACAACTTGAACGGATCCACCGGCATGGCACTCACGTAGGCATCTGCTTCCAGGCTGCGGGGCTCTTGGCCCTTGATGCCGCCGATGCGGAAGGCTTTCACGCTGCCGTCCTCGTGGAGCTCGATTTCCCGCAGGGGTGAATCCAGATGCACCTCGCCGCCTCGGGCGCGGATGTACTCCACGATTGGCTCACACAGCCTTTCGGGCGGATTCCCATCCAGAAATGCCATTTTCGAGCCATCACCCTCCTGGAGAAAGCGGTTGAGCGCCGTGAGCACAACCGTGCTGGAAATTTCCTCAGGATTTATGAAATTAAGCGCCTTGCTCATCGCCAAGAACACTTCGTCATTCACCCGATCGGGAATATTGTGCAGCTTCAGCCATTCACTCCAGGAATACTTATCACACTCCTCCACATACGCCTGGCCGCGCAACATCGCGGGCACCAAGCCCAGGCCGAAGGCAATCTTCTCGGGCCAGGTGAGCATGTCATTGTTGCCCAAAATCGCTACCACCCCATTGAGCGGGGCTGGCAAATCCGGGAAGTCAAAACGGCTGTAGGTGCCAGGCGTTTCCTTCTGGTTAAAGATCATCGAGTGGGATTTCCACTGAAGACGATCCTCAATGTCCAACTCCTTGAACAGTTGGCGCATGTTGCGATAGGCGCCAAAGAAAATATGTAGGCCGGTTTCGTACCAATCGCCATCCT
The DNA here is from genome assembly GCA_947460085.1 of Synechococcaceae cyanobacterium. GTDB lineage: Bacteria > Cyanobacteriota > Cyanobacteriia > PCC-6307 > Cyanobiaceae > Cyanobium_A. Next base: position 3,680 of record CANHGA010000088.1, on the reverse strand, counting down.
CGTCCTGCCAGGCCGCCACCTTGCCGCCAAGCACGTCCCGGGCCTCTACCACCACCGGGGTGTGGCCCGCATCACAGAGATATTTGGCGCACGACAAGCCGGCAAGACCAGCACCGGCGATGACGACACGCATTCCGAATCAACCAACTGTGAGGACAACCTTAAAGGCCGCGCTTGCCTAAAGTTGGCCAATCGGGTGCCCCCAGCTGCCAACCCATGGCCGACACACGTCCAGAAGAGACCCTGCTGAAGTCGACGACCCGCCATGTGCGGCTGTTCACCGCCTGCGTGGAAGGGGGAAACCTGGTGCCCTCCAGCGACCAGCTCACCCTGGACGTGGATCCCGACAACGAATTCCTTTGGGATGCCCCGGTGCTCACCAAAGTTCAAGAACGCTTTGCCGAACTGGTGGGGGCCCAAGCCGGGGCCGAGCTCACCGAGTACAACCTGAGGCGCATTGGTTCCGAACTGGAGGGCCTGATCCGCCAGCTGCTCCAGGCCGGGGAACTGCGGTACAACCCCGATGCCCGGGTGCTGAACTACTCGATGGGTCTTCCCCGGAGCCCAGAAACCCTGTGACCCGCTCCCGCTACCGCGACAACGGGGACGATCCCCGGGATCGGAATCGCCCCTACGCCAGTGGCCGCTACGAGGAGGCCTATGGGCGCGAGGGTCGCGGCGATGAGCGCTACAACGACCCCCGCCAGGAACCTTCCCGCCCAGCCGGTCGGGACCGGGGCGGCAACGGTGGCGGGCCAAAGGGTGGGCCTGGGGGTGGCAAAGGCGATGGCCAAGGGCCCTTTCAATTCAATGTGGCGACGATTGCCGTGCTGGCAGGCGTGCTGGTGGTGGGAATTGGCATCGGCACCAGCCTCTCGAGCAACACCCAAGGCGACCAGGGCAATATCGCCAGCAGCCAGCAGCTCGACATGGCAGTGGCCGATCCGGAGTTCTGCAAGCAGTGGGGGGCCAGCGCCTTCGTGATGGACGTTCAGGTGTACACAACCATGAACCCCAGTAGCAGCTTTGTGACCCAGCCATCCCTGAAACCGGGCTGTGTCATCCGCCGGGAAAACTGGAGCGTGCTGCAGAAGGAGGGGGCCATCTCAGCCGACCAAATGCGCCAGTGCAAACAACGCATGAACACCTTTGCCTACATCGGCTCTGTCAAGGACAAGCCCGAGGTGCGCTGCGTCTACCAAACCGAGACCCGCGAAAACAAATTCATCACCAAAGGCATCGCCGACGACGCCGCTGGAGTGACCCCAGAATCCGACCAGTTCTAGGCCCCTAATGCCAAGGGCTCCCCTTGGGGGGTTTGGAGGGGACGCCGCAGGGGGCTATCCGGGCTGGCGAAAACCGGCAACACCTCCTTGCGGAAGGCATCGGAAGCCCGCGAGCAATAGCGGGCCGGATGGGTGATCAGCTTGAGCTGACGCCGCACCAACAGATCAGCCACCTGGGGGCGATGCAAGGTGCCTGCTGCCAGTTCGCGCTCAATCGAGACCACCGGCAGGAACGCTGCCCCCAGGCCTGATTGCACCGCATTTTTTATCGCCTCAAAGGAATTGAGTTCCATTTCGATCTTGAGACGCCCCACATCCAGGCCGGAGCGGGCCAGCAGTTGGTCCACCATCTTGCGGGTGGTGGACTGGGCGTCGAGGCAGACAAAGCCAAGCCGGTAAAGGTCGTCCTTGGTGAGCTCGGGCAGGCGGGCCAGGGCATGCTTGGTGGGCAGCACCAGCGCCAACTCATCGCTGGCATAGGGCACCACCTGGAGCAGGTCATTGAGCTCCGTGGGCAGCTCGCCCCCGATGATCGCCAAATCGATCTGGCCATTGGCCACACTCCAGCCGGTGCGCCGGGTGCTGTGGACCTGGAGTTGCACGGCCACATCCGGGTACTTCTGGCGGAACAGGCCAATCATGCGGGGCATCAAATAGGTGCCCGTGGTTTGGCTGGCTCCCACCACCAGGGACCCGCCTTTGAGGTTGTGCAGATCATCGAGGGCCCGGCAGGCCTCCTGGCACTGACTCAGGATCCGATCGCAGTAACTGAGCAGAAGGTGGCCGGCCTCGGTGAGCTGGGCCTTGCGGCCACCACGGTCAAATAGGGACACATTGAGCTGCTTCTCCAGGTTCTGGATCTGCAGACTCACCGCCGGCTGGGTCACATAGAGGCTGTCCGCCGCCTTTTTAAAGCTGCCCTCTCTGGCAATCGCCCGCAGAATGCGCAGCTGATCGAGGGTAAAAGGCAGGTCTGCCATCGGTGCCACGCAGACCAAAACTCTAGGGGGCCTTCCCGGTAGCCAGAATCCTGGGGTTTACAACTCCCAACTTGCCTTTGCTCGCCAGCGCTGGATCGTCCACAAACCTGCACCAGCTCAGCCTTCACGCGGGCAGCCTTCACCACAGCAGCCTGGTGATGCTTGGCCTCTTGCTTGCCTTTGCCGTGATTCACAGCGGCGGAGCCTCGCTCAGGGCCTGGGGGGCCGAACGCATCGGCGAGCGGGCCTGGCGGCTGCTCTTTGCGGCGGTGAGCATCCCTTCGGCGGTGGTGGTGATCGGCTACTTCCTGGCCCACCGCTACGACGGCGTCCGCCTTTGGAACCTCCAAGACCAGCCTTGGATCATCCCTGTGGTGTGGGTTGGAACGGCGATCAGCTTCCTCTTCCTCTATCCGGCCACTTACAACCTGCTGGAAATCCCGGCGGTGCTGAAACCCCAGGTTCGCCTCTATGCCACGGGGATCATCCGGATCAGCCGCCATCCCCAGGCCGTGGGCCAGGTGCTGTGGTGCGCCACCCACCTGCTCTGGATTGGCAGCAGTTTCACGCTGGTCACCTGCCTGGGCCTCATCGCCCACCACGCGTTTGCGGTGTGGAATGGGGATCGTCGGCTGGCCAACCGGTTTGGGGCGGCGTTTGAGGAGCTCAAGGCCACCACCTCGATTGTTCCGTTCCGGGCCGTCATCGATGGCCGCCAACACCTGGTCCTAGGCGAATTCCTCAGGCCATCCCAGCTGGGCATTGCCATTGCCGTGGGCGTGTTCTGGTGGGCCCACCGCTTCATTGGTTTGGGAGCCACCACATTTTCCCGCACAGGCCTGGGCCATTGGTTGGGCTAAAGCTCCGGGCTGCCTACACTCGCTGAAAACCGGCCGCGCCGCAGCATGCCTTCCGCCGCTGAAATCGCCTGGCTCATCCCGGTTCTACCTCTGGCAGGCGCCTGCTTGGTTGGGCTCGGGCTGATCAGCTTCAACCGCACCGTCAATCGGCTGCGCAAGCCCGTGGCGGTCTTCCTGATTAGTTGTGTGGGCGCGGCCGCGGTATTGAGCTACGCCGTGCTGGCCCAGCAACTGGCCGGAGCAGGCACCATAGAAGTGTTGTTCAACTGGGCAAGCGCCGGCACCTTCAACCTGCAGATGGGCTTCCGGGTGGATGCCCTGGCCGCCGTGATGCTGGCCCTGGTCACCACCATTGCCGTGCTGGTGATGGTGTATTCCGATGGCTACATGGCCCACGACAAGGGCTATGTGCGCTTTTTCACCTACCTGGCCCTGTTCAGCAGCTCAATGCTGGGCCTGGTGATCAGCCCCAACCTGCTCGAGATCTATGTGTTTTGGGAGCTGGTGGGGATGTGCTCCTACCTGCTGGTGGGCTTTTGGTACGACAGGGATGG
>CANHGA010000087.1 GCA_947460085.1 Synechococcaceae cyanobacterium | reverse complement strand
GTGGGCGATGTGGACATCTTCGTGACGGCCACTGGCAACTTCCGCGTGATCCGCCACGACCACCTGATCCAGATGAAGGATCAGGCCATCGTCTGCAACATCGGCCACTTCGACAACGAGATCGATGTGGTGTCCCTGAAGCAGTACCCCTGGGACAACATCAAGCCCCAGGTGGATCACATCGTGCTGCCCAGCGGCAACAAGATCATCCTGCTGGCTGAAGGCCGCTTGGTGAACCTGGGTTGCGCCACCGGCCACCCCAGCTTCGTGATGAGCAATTCCTTCACCAACCAGGTGTTGGCCCAGATCGAGCTGTTCACCAAGGGTGACCAGTACGGCAAAGAGGTGTATGTGCTGCCCAAACATCTCGATGAGATGGTGGCCCGCCTTCACCTCGACAAGATCGGCGCCAAGCTCACCGAGCTCAGCGTTGAGCAGGCTGCCTATATCAACGTTCCCGTTGAAGGTCCCTACAAGCTGGACCACTACCGCTATTGATCGCTTTGGTGGCCTGAGCGCGCCATGTTCAAAAGCCCGGCCCTATGGCCGGGCTTTTTTGTTGGCAAGCCATCCCCAGGGGTTGCCAGACCATGCACCACAATCACTCCAACAGGGATGGCGGCATGGGGATTAGCGAACTGGTGCAGCAGCTCCCCCAATGGATCGGTGCGGCGGTGGAGGCCAACCCTTGGTTGGGTTACGGGGCCATCTTTGCGGCCATGTTCCTGGAAAACATCTTCCCGCCGATTCCTTCAGAATTGATCATGCCCCTTGGGGGCTTCTACGTGCATCAGGGGCAGCTGGACTTGATTCCGGTGGTGTTGGCGGGGTTGTTCGGCACCGTTTTGGGGACCCTGCCCTGGTACTGGATCGGGCGGTTGATCAATGAGGAGCGCCTGGAACAGTGGCTGAACCGCTATGGCCGCTGGATCGGGGTCAGCACGAAGGAGCTGCAGCGCAGTCGCAACTGGTTTGCCCGCTATGGCACGACCCTGGTTTTTTGGGGCCGGCTGTTACCAGGGGTTCGCACCCTGGTCTCGGTGCCTGCAGGCATTGAGCTCATGCCGATGACCCCTTTCCTGCTGTGGACCACCGCCGGCAGTTTCATCTGGACCCTGGCGCTCACCCTGGCGGGCTTGGCCCTTGGGGAGGGTTACACCAACGTGGAGCTCTGGATCGAGCCGGTCTCCAAGGTGGTGAAGGTGATCTTGGTGCTGGGTGGGGCGGCCTTTGTGGCCTGGCTGGGGCTGCGCATCTGGAAGAGGCGCAACACCAGCCATTAGCGCTAGGCCTTTGACCTAAGCGATCAGAAGGGCACTTCCTCGTCGCTTGGCTCTCCGCCGCCAAAACCACCGCCAAAGCTGCCGCCTTCGGCATCGCGCTTGGAGCCGAGCAGTTCCAGCCGATCGACGCGGATGACGGGCTTGGTGCGCTCTTCGCCGCTGGCCCGATCGGTCCAGCGGTCCAGCTTGAAGCTGCCGATGATGCCCACTAGGGAGCCCTTACGGACGTAGTCCGCGGCGACTTGGGCCTGCTTGCCCCAGATCTCCAGGTTGAACCAGTCGGGTTCGTCGCCCGAGCTGCGGCGGTTGACGGCGAGGGTGAGGTTGGCCACCACGCTGCCGGATTCGAAGTAGCGAACTTCGGGGTCGCGGCCGGCCCGGCCCACAAGGGTGATCGAATTAACGCCCATGGCGTATCTCCTTTTGAATTGAATCAATGACGTCAGTCAATGATGCGGCACCCGGTTCGGGTTCCACCGTTGATCAGTTCCACCCTTTAGCCCGGCTGTAACACCGCCCTATGATTTGGCCCTTGAAAGCAAGGGTTTCGTGTTTTTCCGTCGTTTCCAGTTTTCGCGCGATATCGGGATTGACCTGGGAACGGCTAACACCCTGATGTACGTGTCCGGCAAGGGCATTGTGCTCCAGGAGCCCTCCGTGGTGGCCTTGGATCTGGAGAAGGGCGTGCCCCTGGCGGTGGGCAATGAGGCCAAGTTGATGCTCGGCCGCACCCCCGGCAACATCCGGGCCGTGCGTCCATTGCGGGATGGCGTCATCGCGGACTTCGATGCCGCTGAACAGATGATCAAAGCCTTCATCCGCAAGGGCAACGAGGGCCGCGGGATTGTGGCGCCCCGCCTGGTGATTGGCATCCCCAGTGGCGTCACTGGAGTCGAGCGCCGGGCCGTGCGCGAGGCCGGTTTGGCCGGCGCCCGGGAAGTGCACCTGATTGATGAGCCCGTGGCAGCGGCCATTGGTGCTGGTCTGCCCGTGACCGAGCCCGTCGGCACGATGATCGTGGATATCGGAGGCGGCACCACGGAAGTGGCGGTGCTCAGCCTGGGCGGCACCGTGATGAGCGAGTCGGTGCGGGTGGCGGGCGACGAGCTCAGTGATGCGATTGGCGTTTATTTGAAGAAGGTGCACAACCTGGTGGTGGGTGAGCGCACCGCCGAAGACATCAAAATCCGCATTGGTTCGGCCTTCCCGGACGACGCCCACGACAACACCTCGATGGACGTGCGGGGTCTGCACCTGCTCTCGGGCCTGCCCCGCACCATCAACGTGCGCGCTGGTGACATCCGCGAAGCGATGTCCGAGCCCCTCAACGTGATCGTCGAGGCGGTGAAGCGCACCCTGGAACGCACCCCGCCAGAACTGGCTGCCGACATCGTCGACCGCGGCATCATGCTGGCCGGTGGTGGTGCCCTGGTGCGGGGCATCAGCGACCTGATCAGCCATGAAACCGGGATCCTCACCCATGTGGCCGAAGACCCCCTGCTCTGTGTGGTCAACGGTTGCGGCATGGTCCTCGAGGACTACAGCCGCCTGCAGCGGGTGCTCGATACCCCTGACTTCGCCCGCCATTCCACCTAAACGTCATGCAGGCTGGCCCCAGGCTGCGCCTCCCGCCCGTTCGGCTGATCCTGCAGGTTTGGCCCTTGGCGCTGCTGGTGGTAGCTGGTGTTTCCATTCGGCTCACGAAGGGGGCCGGGCTGACCGATGCCTATGCCGCGCTGAGTCGCCCCTTTTGGCCAGGCACCGCCCAAGGCGAATGGGTCAAGCAGGCCCAGCGGCTGGAGGATCAAACCCAGCTGCGTCAGCTCACCGCCGACAACCAGCGCCTGCGCCAGCTGCTGCAGCTGCGCAGTCAGTTGGGTAACGAGCTGTTGGCGCCAGTGATCTCGAGGGATCCCGGCGGCTGGTGGCAGCAGCTGGTGATCGGCCAAGGATCCATCCAGGGCGTGACGCCGGGGGATCCGGTGGTGGCCCCCGGCGGGCTGCTGGGCCGCGTCGCCAGCGTGACTCCCACCACGGCCAGCGTGGCCCTGCTCACCGATACCAGCAGCCATCTGGGCGTCTGGGTGGCCCGCACCCAGCAGCATGGCCTGCTCACGGGGCTCGGCTCGAGCCGGCCGGTGCTGCGCTTCCTGGATAAGGATCCCGGGGTGCGGCCTGGCGATGTGGTCTTGACCTCCCCTGCCAGCACCCTGGTGCCCCCCAACATCAGCGTGGGGGTGATCCAATCGGTGAATGGGATGGCCTCGCCAGCTCCGGAGGCGGTGGTGCAACTCAGTGCCAGGGCTGGTTCCGTCGATTGGGTGCGGGTGCTGATGCGCCCAGGCCGGCCATGAGCAGCTTGGCGCTGCGGGGTTGGACCGCAGCCACGGCCCTACTGGTGCCCTTGCTCACCCTGGCGTCGCCGGGGTTCCTCAAGCTGGGTGATACGGGCCCTGCCTGGGCGGTGCTGTGGCTCTTGCCCTGGGCCTTGGTGGATGGGGCCCTCTCGGGGGTTCTGGCGGGGTTGCTGTTGGGCTTGGTGCTCGATGGTTTGCATCTGGGCCCGATCAGCCAAATTCCCGCCTTGATGGTGCTGGGCTGGTGGTGGGGCCGGATGGGCCGCAAGGGTTTGCCGATCGAGCGCAGCTTCAGCCTGGGGCTTTTGGCCCTGCTGGGCACCGCCTTTGTGGGGCTTACCTTGATCCTGCAGCTCGCTCTGCTCGGAGAGCTGCAGGGGCCGGTGCTCTACACCTGGTTGGGCCAAACCCTGCTGACGGCCCTGCTCGCTCCCATGGTCTGTTCATTGCAGTTGCTGCTTTGGCGGCAACAGGTTTCAGGAGGACGTCGCTAGATGGCACCGATGGCCCGCCGATTGCGTCGCCGCAGTGTGTTGGCCCTGTTGGCCGGTGGCTCGGCGGCGGCGGCCCTTTCCAGCTGTGGCAAGGGCCTGGGCCCCCAGTCCGTGGGGTCTGGTGCTGGAGAGCGGCAGTTGAATTTTTGGACCTTGGATCTGGCACCCAAGTTCAACGGCTACATCCGGGAGGTGATTGCCGCCTGGGAGCAGCAAAACCCCGGTGTGGTGGTGCGCTGGACGGATGTGCCCTGGAGCTCGGTGGAGCGCAAATTGTTGGCAGCGGTGTTTGCCCGCACGGCCCCGGATTTGGTCAACCTCAATCCCCCCTTTGCCGCCAACCTGGCCAGCAAGGGGGGGCTCTTAGACCTGGCACCCGTGCTTCCAGCCGCTGCCGAGCAGGTGTATCTGCCCAAGATCTGGCAGGCCGGAGCCCAGAACGGCCAGCAATTCGCGATCCCCTGGTACCTCACGACCCGGATCACGATGGCCAACCGGAGCGTGCTGGCCAAGGCGGGCTATGAAGCGCCGCCAACGCGCTGGCAGGACGTACCCGCCTATGCCGAGGCCGTGCGCCGCCGCACCGGCAAGTACGCCCTGTTCATGAGCGTGGTGCCCGACGACTCGGCCGAGTTGCTGGAAACCCTGGTGCAGATGGGCGTGCAACTGCTCGATGGCCAGCACCGCGCCGCCTTCAATTCCGCCGTTGGCCGTGGGGCCTTTGCCTTTTGGAGTGACCTCTACCGCCGCGGCTTGTTGCCCCAGGAGGTGGTGAGCCAGGGCTACCGCCGGGCCATTGAGCTCTACCAGGCCGGTGATCTGGCCCAGGTGGCCACGGGCCCCGACTTCCTCACCAATCTGCAAACCAATGCGCCCGGCATCGCCGCAGCCACAGCCCCCTATCCCCCGCTGCTGGGCCCCAATGGGGAGGCCAACGTGGCGATGATGAATTTGGTGGTGCCCAAGCAAACGGCCATGGCCGCTGAAGCGGTGAGCTTTGGGCTGTTCCTGACCAATGCCGCCAACCAGCTGAGCTTTGCCAACCAGGCCCGGGTGTTGCCGTCCGCCACGGCTGCTTTGGCAGAGGTGCTCGAAACCTTGCAGCAGCCAGACCCCCAGCCGGGAGCTGTGCCCTTGGTGCGGGCGGCTCGGCTGCTCTCAGCCAAAACCCTTGGCCATGCCCGGGTGCTGGTGCCGGCAACGCCGGGGGTGAAACGGCTTCAGGCCATCGTTTACACCCAGTTGCAGCGGGCGATGCTGGGCGAATTGTCCAGTGAAGCGGCCCTAGCGGTAGCGGAGCTGGAATGGAATCGCTATGCGGCAGCCCGCTGGCCTTAGGCAGCATGTCTGCTCCTTGAGAAAAGCTTAAATCTGCCCCAATCGGCTCTGGCAGAGGCGTTTTGGGGGATGACCGCCAGGCTGTCTGAAGGGTAGGGTTGCGATTCTTCATCCGAGACCCTCCCCATGCCCCTGGAGGACAGGCCTAATTCGAGCCAGGCTCCTGGGGCAGCTGACGGGTCCGAGCCCCAGGGCCAGGCCCCCCTTGTCCAGGGCCCAGCCGATCCCAAGGCCACCCTGCTGGTGGTGGACGACGAGGCAGCCGTGCGGCGGGTGCTGGTGATGCGTCTGCAGTTGGCCGGCTATCGGGTGATCTGTGCGGAAGACGGCGAGGAAGCCCTCACCCTGTTCCACCAAGAGCAGCCCGACTTGGTGGTCCTCGATGTGATGCTGCCCAAGCTGGATGGCTTCGCCGTGTGTCGGCGTTTGCGGGCCGAATCCTGCGTGCCGATTATTTTCCTCTCGGCCCTGGATGCCATTGCCGAGCGGGTTTCGGGCCTGGATCTTGGTGCCGACGACTATCTCCCCAAACCCTTTAGCCCGAAGGAACTGGAAGCCCGGATCGCCACGATCCTGCGCCGGGTGGGCCGCGGCTCCGCTTCCGCCGAACCCCGGGAGGTTCCCACGGGCAGTGGGGTGCTGCGCGTGGGCGATCTGGTGGTCGACACCAACCGCCGCCAGGTGACCCGCGATAGCGAGCGCATCGGCCTCACCTACACCGAATTCAGCCTGCTGGAACTGTTGTTCCGCGAGCCGGGCCGGGTGGTGCCCCGGGCTGAGATCCTTGAGCAGCTGTGGGGGTACCCGCCGCGCCGCGCCGCCGACCTGCGGGTTGTCGATGTTTACGTCGCTCGCCTGCGCGGCAAGCTCGAGCCCGATCCCCGCAACCCGGAGTTGATCCTCACGGTGCGCGGCACCGGCTATGCCTCCCAGCGCATGGGAGATGGGGTTCTTTCGGCGGCGGTCTCCTAGCTGCCAGAGCGGCGCTCCTGCAGGATGGGCCCATCTGAGTAGCCCACGGCCTTGTCGGATCTGCGCGAGACCCGTCTCGAGAAAGCTGAAGCCCTAGCGGCCATTGGCCAGGGGCCCTATGGCCTGCGCTTTGAGCCCAGCCATCGCCATGGCCAGCTCCAGGCGGCCCACGCCGATCTCCCCAACGGTGAGGAGCGGGATGTGGCCGTGGCCGTGGCCGGCCGGGTGATGACCCGCCGGGTAATGGGCAAATTGGCCTTTTTCACCTTGGCCGATGAGACCGGCCCGATTCAGCTGTTTATTGAAAAGGCCACCCTGGAAGCGGAGATCCCGGAGGATCCCGAAGCCTTTGCCCACCTCACCAGCCTGGTAGATGCCGGCGATCTGATCGGTGTGAGGGGCACCCTGCGCCGCACCGACCGCGGTGAGCTTTCGGTGAAGGTGAAGGGCTGGACCATGCTCACCAAGAGCCTGCAGCCCCTGCCCGATAAGTGGCATGGTTTGGCCGATGTGGAGAAGCGCTACCGCCAGCGCTACCTCGATCTGATCGTGTCGCCCGACACCCGTGAAACCTTCCGGCGCCGGGCCTTGATGGTGAGTGCCATGCGCCGCTGGCTCGATTCCCGGGATTTCCTGGAGATCGAAACGCCGGTGCTGCAGAGCGTGCCCGGTGGGGCCGATGCCCGGCCGTTTGAAACCCACCACAACGCCCTGGATCTCCCGCTCACCCTGCGCATTGCTACTGAGCTGCACCTCAAGCGTCTGGTGGTGGGCGGCTTTGAGCGGGTGTATGAGCTGGGCCGGATCTTCCGCAACGAGGGGATCAGCACCCGCCACAACCCCGAATTCACCTCGGTGGAGATCTACCAGGCCTACGCCGACTACACCGACATGATGGATCTCACCGAGCAGCTGATTGCTTCGGTGTGCCAAGAGGTGTGCGGCAGCACCACCATCACCTACCAAGGCACGGAGATTGATTTGGCGCCCCCCTGGCGCCGGGCCACCATGCACGAGCTGGTGGAGCAGGCCTGTGGCGTGGATTTCACCACGTTTGCCAGCCGCGACGAGGCTGCTGCTGCCATGGCGGCCGCGGGCTTGGAGGTGCCGGCCCTGGCCGATTCGGTGGGCCGTTTGCTGGTGGAGGCCTTCGATCAGCGGGTTGAGGCCAACCTGATCCAGCCCACCTTTGTGCTCGATTATCCGGTGGAAAATTCCCCCTTGGCCAGGGCCCACCGCAGCAAGCCAGGCCTGGTGGAGCGCTTCGAGCTGTTCATCGTGGGCCGCGAGACGGCCAATGCCTTCAGTGAGCTGATTGACCCGGTGGATCAGCGCCAACGCCTCGAAAACCAGCAGGCCCGGCGGGCTGCCGGCGACTTGGAAGCCCAGGGGGTGGACGAAGACTTCATTCACGCCCTGGAGGTGGGCATGCCGCCCACGGGGGGGCTGGGCATTGGCATCGATCGGCTGGTGATGTTGCTCACCGATAGCCCCTCGATCCGGGATGTGATCGCCTTTCCCTTGTTGCGGCCGGGTGCAGTGGGATAATTGGGCATAACGCCCTATTTCCCTCATCGGGGTTC
>CANHGA010000086.1 GCA_947460085.1 Synechococcaceae cyanobacterium | reverse complement strand
GCCACCACCTCGCCAAGGGAGCGATAGGCCTGAACCAGGCGCAGCTTCTGCTCCGGCGCCATCCGGGCAAACACCAGGCGGGTGCGGTATTTCAGCAGCTGCCGCAACTGCACATCGCCAATCAAATCGAGGTGGGCACCCTCAATCACCCGCACGGGATCGGCCCCACTGCCCGGGCCTTCCCCGCCTGCAGGCTGGAGCAGGCCAATCTGTTGGGCAATGGCCTGGGCCGTGAGCCCGTAATCCCCGGTGACCATGGTCACCTTGATGCCGGCCTGGTGGCACTGGCGGATGGCCTCGGGCACCTCTGGGCGGGGCGGGTCATAGAGGGCCAGCAAACCCACCAACACCAGGTTGGTTTCCAGCCCATCGCTCGCGGTGGTGAGCAGCTCCTCTCCCCCTTGGCGCATGGCCACCGCAATCACCCGATAGCCCCGGCTGGAAAAGTCGTCGTTGGCGGCAACCGCAAGCTGACGCCCGGAAGGCTCCAAGGCCACGGGCCCAGCGCTGCCAAGTTCCGCAGTGCAATGGGCCAACACCTCGATCGGGGCCCCCTTGGTGAACAGCACCAAACCATCACCCTGGCGCACCACCACACTCATGCGGCGGCGGTGGGAATCAAACGGCAACTCCCGCAAGCGGGGACTCTCCTTCTGCATGCTGTCTGGCGAGAGTTTGTGGGCCACCGCCGCCAGCAGCAGGGCTGTTTCGGTGGGGTCCCCAATCGCCCGCACCGGACCCTGGCTGCGCTCCAAGTGGGCGTTGGAGCAGAGGCAGGCGCCCTGCAGCAGGGTGCGCTGGTGGGCATCCCCGGGATCAGGCAGCCAGGTGGCTTCCACCGCCATGCGGTTGCAGGTGAGCGTGCCGGTCTTGTCGCTGCAGATCACACTCACCGAGCCGAGGGTTTCCACCGCAGACAGGCGCCGCACCAGGGCGTTTTGGCGCGCCATCCGCTGCACGCTGAGGGCCAGGGCCAGGGTGACCGTGGGCAACAGCCCCTCGGGCACATTGGCCACGATGATCCCCACCGCAAAAATTAAGCTCTCGATCGGGCCCACCCCCACAAACAGCAGGCTGAGGCCAAAGGTGAGCACGCCCATCAACACCGCAATGGCGGTGATCGTGCGAACGATCTGGCCCACCTGCATCTCCAGGGTGCTGGCGCTGCGCTCCGTGGCAGCGGTGAGGTGGGCCACATGGCCAAATTCCGTTTCCCCACCGGTGGCATAAACCATCGCCTCGCCGTGGCCGCTGGCCACGGTGGTGCCCGCCAACACCAAATTGGCCCGCTCCCGCATGGGCATCGGGCTCGCCTTTGGCTGGTCATCCCCAACCCCTAGGGAGGGGATGGGCTCGCTATGGCGAGCTACCGGTAGGGATTCACCTGTCAAAACCGATAGATCCAGGTAGAGCTCCACCGAGCGAATCAAGCGGGCATCGGCGGGCACCTGGCCGCCCTCCTCCAGCAGGATCCGATCGCCTGGCACCAGCTCCGCCGCCGCCAGGGTGGTGAGCTCGCCATCCCGCCACAGCCGCACCGCGTGGGGCAAAGAGCGCTTCAGGGCAGCCAGGGTGCGCTCTGCCTGGTATTCCTGAATAAAGGAAAACAGGCCGTTCACCAGCACCACCGCCCAGATCGCCCAGCCCAGCTGGGGCATGTGGGCCGCAAAGGCCATCGCCCCGGCCACCCAGAGCAACAGGGCCATGAAGTGCAGGAGTTGGTCGGTGAAGCGCAACCACAGGGGCCGGCGGCGCAGGCTTGGGAGACGATTGGCTCCAAACCGCTGCAAGCGCCGCTGGGCTTCCAAGTGGCTTAAGCCCTGGAGCGTGCTTTGGAGTGCCGCTGCAACCCCCTCGGGGGGAAGCGACCAGATCGGCTGGGAGGCCGAGAGCAGCACGGAGCAATCAACCAGCAAGACCCAGCCTGATCAGAACTTGTGGTCACACTTGGGCTAGCGACCCATTTGAGCGTGATCAGCCGCATCGACCACGGGCTGCGGCTCAGAAGCCTTTGGCTGAGCTGGCTGTTGGCCATGTTGTTCCACGTCGACCTCGGCCTGATGCCCCTGTTCCATGGGATCTCGCCCCAAATCAAGGGGCAGGTCGCCGACAGCCAATTGCCGGGGCTGTTTGCCACCATGCTCGGCTATTTTCTGGTGCCCTTAGCAGCCGTGGTTGGGATTGCCTACGCCTGCAGTAACCAGACCTCGCGAAGACAGCCCTCGCCAAGAAACCCCTGGCGGCTTGCCCACGTTTGGCTGAGCGTGATCTACAGCCTCAGCAACATGGTCCACCTGGTTGCCGACATCCTGGTGCCGGATTCCAGGGCTGATCAAGTGGTGTTGATGGGGGTGATGGTGGCCATTGGGCTGCTGATCAACCGGGAGGCCTGGCTGTGGTGGCGAAAAGACACCTAGCCCAGGAAATCCTGCTTGAGTTTGCGGATCCTGCTCAGCAATTCCGCTCTCTTTTGCTGCTTGAGGGCATTGCGGGCCAGGAAATTCAGCATGGTCACCAGGCCGGTCAGCTCGAGCAAGCCACCCAACAAGGGGACGTCGTTGATGGCGCCAAGGGTTGCTCCGGTGAGCTTGAGCGCGACTCCCGCGAGGAGGGCAATGCCCACCAGGCGGGCCGCAGGAATCAAATCAGCGAGGGAATCGAGCTTGGCGGAGCCAATTCTCTGGAGCAGTTGGTTGAGAAACTGGAGGGGCAGGCCCCGCAACTCCCGAGCCGAATCGCCAGCAGCCCAATCCCCAGCGGCCCCAGGGTTGGCACTGGCCACCAGGGGGGCAGGCTCGGCGGCCCGAATCTCCACGGCGGGCAGAGGCTCAGGTTCGAGTTCGAGAACGGCAGGCTCAGCAGGCTCGGCGAAATCAACAAGCTCAGGCTCGGTGAGCACCTGGGATTCCATGTCCGTCATCGTTGCGAGATCGCCAAAGTGCTCCTGAGTCACTGATTCTTGACTGATCTCTTGGTCTTGGATGGACTCTTGGTCTTGACTGGCCTCTTGGTCTGGATTGGTCCCGTGGTCTTGGTAGCTGGTTTCGTCTTCCAAGGCATCACGCGCAGAAGGCCTGTTGAAGTTATAGACGAGAAGTCAAACGGCGGCCAGCCCCTTGTCGTTAAAGACGCCCTCAAACAACACCGAACTCAAGTAGCGCTCACCGGAATCGGGTAGCACCACCACGATCGTTTTGCCGGCAAAGGCCTCCTCTTTCGCCAGGCGCAGCGCGGCCACGGCGGCTGCACCACAGGAAATGCCAGCCAGGATCCCCTCCTCCCGCATCAGGCGGCGGGCCATGGCCACGGCTTCCTCATCGCCCACCGCTTCCACCCGATCCACCAACGACAGATCCAGGTTGGCGGGCACAAAGCCAGCGCCAATCCCTTGAATTTTGTGGGGCCCAGGCTGCACCACCGCCCCATTGAGGGTTTGGCGGATCACCGGGCTATTGGTGGGCTCCACCGCCACCGACACCAAGGGCTTGCCCAGGGTGGTCTTGATGTAGCGGCTCACCCCGGTGATCGTGCCGCCGGTGCCCACCCCAGCAACCAGGGCATCCACCTGGCCGTCGGTGTCGCTCCAGATTTCAGGGCCGGTGGTGTCGTGGTGGATCTGGGGGTTGGCGGGGTTGGCAAATTGCTGCAGCAGCACATAGCGATCGGGATCGGAATCGGCTAATTCCTTGGCGGCTGCGATGGCTCCGGGCATGCCCAGGCGGCCTTCCGTGAGCACCAAATGGGCGCCATAGGCCGTGAGCAACTTGCGGCGCTCCAGGCTCATGGTTTCCGGCATGGTGAGGGTCAGCCGAATCCCGCGGGACGCCGCCACAAAGGCCAGGGCGATGCCGGTATTCCCGCTGGTGGGCTCCACCAATTCCTTACCCGGCCCCAGCAGGCCATCTTTTTCGGCCTGCCAAATCATGGCGGCGCCAATGCGGCACTTCACCGAGAAGGCGGGGTTACGGCCCTCAATTTTTGCCAGCACCCTGGCGCTGCAACCCTCGGTGACCCGGTTCAGTTGCACCAGGGGGGTCTTGCCGATCGTGAGGCTGTTATCGGCGTAGATCCGGTTATCGGCGTGAATGCTGGTCATCTCGGGTGGGGAATGCCTGAACGCTCGCGGGGGAGGGCTCCCTCTGCGGGCAGCTAGCTCCGTCCAGCATCCCAGACCTGCAAGCCGCTTCAAACCTCTTTACACGAAGCTGAATATTCCATAACGCCTGAAGAGCAAGGGGGCCATCCCCCTTAACTTCCGCCCGGCGCACCGGTTGGCGCGCCTTCTCCTGCCCACCCTTTGCCGCCCCCTTCGATGGCCCTCCTGAAAGCAGCCCAACTGGGTATTGAGCGTTTCGCCGGTTCCCGCAACAAGGAAAGTTGGGCCCAGGCTTCAGGGGATGAGCGCAACACGATCATCCGGGCCGCCTATCAGCAAGTGCTGGGAAACCAATACGTGATGACCAGCGAGCGCCTCGAGGGCCTCGAATCCCTTTTCCGCAACGGCAACCTGAGCGTGCGCGAATTCGTGCGCCAGCTCGCCAAGAGTCCGCTCTACAGGGGGCGCTTCTTTGAAAACTGCAACCCCTACCGCTTCATCGAGCTCAACTTCAAGCACCTGCTGGGCCGGGCTCCCCAAAACAAAGAGGAGATGCTCCACCACTTCACGATCCTCCAGGAGCAGGGCTACGACGCCGAAATCGATTCCTACCTCGATAGCGCCGAATACCAGGAACGCTTTGGCCAGGAAACGGTGCCTTACCTACATGGCTGGGATTACTCCAAAGGCCAAGAGGGGCTCCAGTTCTCCTGGCTGATGCAGCTGGCCCGGGGTGCCGCCGCTTCGGTGAAGGGGGATACGGCTGGCATCCAATCAAAACTCAACAAGGTGGTCCACCTCAACCGGGCCGTCCCGGTGACCGCCCCAAGTGGGGGCCGTGCAGCAGCCCTGGGTCCGGCGTACTTCACCGCTGCCACCAGCACAGGCAGCTTGAGCGAGGCCTTCAGCGATGCAGCTCCCACCTTCAACGGTGAACAGCGCACCGATGGCGTCAATGGCCTGCCGGTGATGGCCGGGGCCCGGGGCAGCGATGCCAACAGCGGTCGCCTGGTGACCCTGCTGGTCACCGGAATCGCCAAAACCGCCTACTCCCGCACCGCTGAAACCGTGATTCGGGTGCCCTTCACCCGAATGAACGAAGCGATGCAACGGATCAACCGCCTGGGTGGCCGCATCATTGACGTGACAGTGAACTGACCTGCAGGTCAAGGGGCTGGGCCGGCAGGATCAACTCCAGCAAGGCCCCACCCCCTGGGCCATTGCTGGCTTGAATGCGGCCGCCGTGGGTCACGGCAATCTGTTGCACGATCGGAAGACCCAGGCCGCTGCCGGTGCGCTGGCTGCGCACCCGGGAAGGATCCCCCCGGTAGAAGCGTTCAAACATGTGGGCGAGGTCGTCGTCGCTCAGGCCCGGCCCCTCATCGCTCACCCGCACCTGGTGCCAGCCATTGCGCTGCTCAATCGCCACCTGGATTCGGCCCCCGTCGGGGCTGTAGCGCAGGGCGTTATCGAGCAAATTCAACACGGCCCGGTGCAACCGCGACCCATCGGCATGGATCAGGGCGGTCTGCCGATCGCTGGGCTGCTGCAGCTCTAACGACACCGAGCGTTGATCCGCCAACGGCTTAATTCCCGACCACACCTGGTCCACCAGGGCCCCCAAGTGCACCTCGTAGGTCCGCGGGCCGTAACCGGGAAGGGTGTTCTCCAGCCGGGAGAGTTCGAGCAAATCGCCCACCAGCTCCTGGAGGCGGAGCAATTCCCGCTGCAGCCGCTCCACCAACCGGGCGTTCTGGTTGTTCACCTGGGCCGCCAGGCTGTCGCCCACCAGCAACAGGGCCGTGAGCGGGGTTTTGAGCTCATGGGCCACATCACTGACCCAGCGCTCCTGCTGCTCCAGCTGGGCTTCGAGGGAACGGCGGCTCTGGAGGAGCACCCCGATCCAGCCATCGGTACCGGGCACCACCAGCACATCGAGGTCTTCGTTGCCGCAACGCCAGGCCAGGCGCTGGGGTCGATCCTGGCGGCGGGCTACGGCAATGCTGCCGATCAGGTTGGGATCGCTGCAGAGGTCCTCAAACGATCGCCCGACGAGCATGCGGCCAGCATTGAGGTCGAGGATCCGCTCCGACTTGGGCGTGATGTGGCGCATGCGGCCGCCGCGATCGAGCAGGATCCACCCCGCCGGCGAAGCATCCATCCAGCTGAGCAGCTGGCGCACGCTCGGCATCGGCTGGCGTTGGCTCCAGCGCTGGCTGAGCTGTTTCCACCTCGGTGCGCAAACCACCGCCAAGCCCCCACCCATGCCAAGGCCCAGGAGCCAGGAGCCCCACTGGAGGCCCACCGCCGCGACGGTCGTGGAGGCAAGAACGGTGGCGGCACTAGCCAAAGCGGTAGCCAAAGCCCCGCACGGTCAACAAATGCACCGGGCTCGAGGGATTCTCCTCCAACTTCTCGCGCAACCAACGGATGTGCACATCCACGGTCTTGCTGTCACCGATGTAATCGATGCTCCACACGTGCTCGAGCAACTTGTCGCGGCTCCACACCCGGCGGGGGTTCTGCATGAACAGCTCCAGGAGCCGGTACTCCTTGGGGGAGAGGTTCACATCGAGGCCGTTGCGGGTGACCCGGCACTCCTCTTGATAAAGGCAAATATTGGCGTGCTCCAGCACCTTCACCGGCGCCTGCTGGCTGGTGGTGCGCCGCAGGAGGGCCCGGCAACGGGCCACCAGCTCCCGCATGCCAAAGGGCTTGACCAGGTAGTCGTCGGCCCCCACCTCCAGGCCAAGCACCCGGTCGGTTTCGCTATCGCGGGCGCTCACCACCAGGATCGGGGTTTGGTTGTTGCCCTGGCGCAATTGGCGGCAAACATCCAAGCCACCCAGGCCAGGCAGCATCAGATCCAGCACCACCAAGGAGAAGCCCTCGCCTTCTGGGGCCCGCTGCAAAATTTGCAAGGCATCCCTGCCATTGCCGCAGGCGACCACCGCAAAGCCCTCAAGCTCCAGGGCATCGCGCACCGTTTCGCGGATGGTTTCGTCGTCTTCGACGACCAGGAGCGAGGGCTGCATCGCCCCAGTTTGCCCTGGAATGGGCTGGCCCCAAAAGGTGGGTTCAGCGAGCACGTCGGGGCAGGTGGGCGATCACCAGGCGACGCTGACCATCCATTTGCAGCCAGCCTTCGTCCTTGAGGCTGCCGAGCACCCGGGTCACGGTGACGCGGGTGGTGCTCAGGGCACTGGCCAGCTCCTGGTGGGTGAGCTTGATGTTCAGGCGCAGGCCCTGGTCGCAGGGCTGGCCGTAATCGTTGGCGAGCAGTTCGAGAAAGCCGCGCACCCGATCTTCGATGCGGCGCAAACCAAGCAGACCCAGCATGGCCTCGCTCTGGCGGTAGCGCACGCCCATGCCCTGGAGCAGGGCCATGGCCAGGTGGGGGGAGGCGGCGATTTCGTCGCAAGTGAGGCAGAGCAGGTCGCTCTCGCAAAGCGTGGTGGCTTCGTAGACCTCGACGTTGGAGAGGGGATCGCCGAAGGGTTCATTCGGACCTGCCAAACCCAGCAGGAGCTCATCACCCTGCACCGAGATGGCGCTCAACTTGACCATGCCACGAACCACCAGCCACACGCTCTTTTTCAGCAAGGGCACCCGGCTCCCCGCCGGCAGATGCACCAAACTGCGCTTCTCGTAGCTGGCCTCCAACAGCTCAACAAAGCTGGGGGTTTGGCTTGACTCGCGAGCGGGGGTGAAGACCATCCCAGACCGGGCAATCGGTTGAGAACAACGCTATGGAAGGCATTTGACCTGATGGCAAAGGCGGGGTAGTGCTGGGTTTAAGAACTGGTTACGGTCTGCCCAGTGCTTGGCGCTCGGTTCCTTTTTGGCCTAAAAAACGCCCATGGCATCCCAACAGCGCCCCCACAGTCCCGATCACGACCACAGCCATGATCCCGGCCACAGCCATGATCCCGGCCACAGCCATGGGGATCTCCATCCCGCGGTGGTGATCCAGCGCCAACCCCACCAGCGCCAACACGAGCACCGGGCTGGATCGGCGGCGGCCTT
>CANHGA010000085.1 GCA_947460085.1 Synechococcaceae cyanobacterium | reverse complement strand
GACTTAATCAGGATGTTGGCAGGTTGTACGAAAATCTGAACACCCGGTTGACCGCCTGCTGGCCACCCCAGCGCCGACCGAACGCCAGTCATTTCCTGCATGTCAACGGATCCCAGCCTTGCCGCCCCTGAGGACGCTTTTACCCTCAGACGCCGCCCCCCGGCGGAAAAACTGCTGGATACGGGCTTCCGCCAACTCACCTTGGCCCTGGCTTCGGTGGTGGCGTTGGTCCTCCTTGGCATTTTTCTCACCGTTTTTGTTGAGGCCCGAGAAGCGATCGCCACCTTTGGCTTGAATTTTCTCACCACTTCGAATTGGGACCCAGGTAATGAGAATTTCGGCGCCTGGGTGGCCATCTACGGAACCCTGGTGAGTTCGTTGTTGGCCTTGGTGATTGCGGTTCCCTTAGGCGTCGGTACGGCCATCTTCATTACCGAAGACATCATTCCCGTGCAAATCCGCGAGGCCATCGGCCTGATGGTTGAGCTCCTGGCGGCCTTGCCTTCGGTTGTTCTCGGGCTCTGGGCCATTTTTGTGATGGAGCCTGCCATTCGTCCAGCACTGAATCTGCTGAACCATCTGTTCGGCTGGACCCCTTTCTTCTCAACAGTCCCCCAGGGGCCAGGTATGGCTCCCGCAATTTTGATCTTGGTGGTGATGGTCATGCCGATCATCACATCTATTTCCCGGGACGCCCTCAACCAGGTGCCCATTGAGTTGCGCCAGGGGGCCTACGGCGTGGGTACAACCCGTTGGGGTGCCATCTTCAACGTGATCCTGCCGGCAGCGGTTTCAGCCATTGTGGGTGGGGTGATGCTTTCCCTTGGCCGGGCCATGGGTGAAACCATGGCGGTCACCATGATTATCGGCAACTCCCTCAACTTCAGTCTTTCCCTGTTGGCACCGGGCAACACGATTGCTTCGATGTTGGCCAATCAGTTCGGCGAGGCCGATGGTATCCAGATCTCTGCCTTGATGTATGCGGCCTTGATCTTGATGCTGCTCACCTTTGTGGTGAACGTGGCGGCCCAATGGATTGTGAAGCGCCTGAGTCTTCGCTACTAATCCGTTTCCTTTTTCGAGAACAAACCACGCCTGATTCCAAGACCTGAACCCATGGCCAACCAAGTTCCGAAGTCGATCAGTTACGCCAATACGGATTTGTTTGACCGTCGCCCGCTGTTCTTCGACGCCAGTCTCAAGCGCAACCAACTGAACCTGCTGCTCACAGGGATTGCGGCCCTGTTTGCCTCGATCGCTGTCCTGCCCCTGGTTTTGGTGCTCGGCCACGTGTTGGTCAAAGGCGGCAGTTTGTTCAGTTGGGCCTTGCTCACGGAGCTGCCTCCAGCGCCGGGTCTCTCCGGAGGCGGCATTGGTAATGCCATCGTCGGAACCATCACCGTCACCCTGATCGCCACCTTGCTGGCCGTACCCATTGGCGTTGGCGGCGGCATTTTCCTCTGTGAGTATTCGCGCAACGGCTGGTTCTCCCAATTCGTGCGTTTCGGCAACGACGTGCTTGCCGGTGTGCCATCGATCATTGCCGGTGTCTTTATCTACGGCCTGGTGGTGGCCACCAAGTTTTTCTTTGACGAGAGCTACAGCGCCCTGGCCGGTGGCATTGCCCTCTCCGTTTTGATGTTGCCCACGGTGATCAAAACCACCGATGAAGGCCTCCGGCTTGTACCCCAGGAACTGCGCTGGGGCGCCTATGGCGTTGGTGCATCGAAGTTTGTCACCGTGATGCGCATCACCCTGCCTGCAGCCTTCACTCCAATTTCAACCGGGATTGTGCTTGCGGTTGCACGGGCAGCCGGGGAGACAGCTCCCCTGATCTTTACGGCCCTGTTCTCGCCCTTCTGGCCAGATGGTTTGTTGAGCCCTATCGCCTCAATGTCGGTCTTGATCTACAACTTTGCGATCATGCCCTACGAGTATCAAAATGCCCTGGCATGGGCGGCCAGTTTTGTGCTCGTGGTCATGATTCTTGGGGCGAATCTTCTATCGCGGTGGATTACCCGGATGGCCAAGACCTAGATGATTAATCCCCATCGGCCCAAGAGCTCCCTGGCAGCTCCCTGACTTCGCTTCTCTTAAACGGACTCTTCTCAACGTCCCCGCCTCTCCCCTACTCCTCTTCCCCACTCCCAATTCTCGCCATGGACCAAGCCACCTGCATGTCATTGGAGAACGTCAGCATCTCCTACGGCAAATTTGAAGCCGTCAAAGGCGTCTACATGCAGATCCCCCATGGGGAAGTGACGGCCTTCATTGGACCTTCGGGTTGCGGTAAATCAACGGTGCTGCGGGCCCTCAATCGCATGAATGACCTGATTCCTGGGTGCAGCCTGAAGGGCAGGGTCGTTTTTGATGGCCACGATCTTTATGACCCAAGGGTCGACCCCGTAGAGGTCCGGCGCCGGATTGGCATGGTTTTCCAAAAGCCAAACCCCTTTCCCAAGAGCATTTATGAAAACATCGCCTTTGGCGCGAGGATTAATGGATACAAAGGGGATATGGATGAACTGGTTGAGCGCTCCCTGCGCAAGGCCGCTGTCTGGGACGAGTGCAAGGACAAGCTGAAAGAAAGTGGTCTTGCCCTTTCCGGAGGCCAGCAACAGCGCCTTTGCATTGCCCGGGCCATTGCCACGGAGCCCGAGGTCATCTTGATGGATGAACCCTGTTCAGCCCTGGACCCGATCTCCACCTTGAAGATCGAGGAGACCATGCATGAGCTCAAGCGGAGCTACACCATTGTGATTGTGACCCACAACATGCAGCAGGCTGTGCGTGTGGCCGACAACACGGCATTCTTCAATGCCGAGGCCGTGGAAGGTGGGACCGGCAAGGTTGGCTATCTCGTCGAATTGAATTCCACTGAACGGATCTTCAATGCCCCTGCCCAGCAGTCCACCCAGGACTACGTCAGTGGTCGTTTCGGCTAGGCAGTTTGATACTCAAATTCTGAGTATTGAGTCAGTTTCAGCCTGTTGAAAGGCACAAAAAAACCGGCCCGAGGGCCGGTTTTTTAAAGCGGAGAGGGAGGGATTCGAACCCTCGATAAAGTTGCCCCTATACAGCATTTCCAGTGCTGCGCCTTCAACCACTCGGCCACCTCTCCAACGGCAAGATGGGGCAGATGTCAATGTAGCAGCATGAAGACCAGTCATCCAATCACGATCCACTGGCGCCAAACGGGCCGGGTGATCACCCATGCGGTTCCAGAGGGCGAGTACATCCTCCGCAGTTTTGAGCAACAGGGTGATCCCATCCCCTTTAGTTGCCGTAATGGTTGTTGCACCACCTGTGCGGTACGGGTGTTGGAAGGGGAGATTGATCAACGGGAGGCCCTTGGGCTCTCCCGCGAACTCAGGGCTAAGGGCTACGGCTTGCTGTGTGTTGCCCGCTCCACCGGTCCCCTGGTGGTGGAAACCCAGGATGAAGACGAGGTTTACGACCTTCAATTTGGTCGTTTCTTCGGCCGGGGCCAGGTGAAGGCTGGCCTGCCCTTGGACGAGGAGTGAGATGGGGGCCCCTTTGACCAGCCAAACCCTCAGTGACCAGGCGGCCCTCGGCTCAGGCCTCAGCAGCAGCGAAATCCTGCACCTCAGTGAGCTGGCCAGGCGGGCAGCCGAACTGGGCGGCCTCGAGCTCAGCCAGCGCTATGGCCGCCTGGAGCAGGTGCGCGAAAAGGGCCGATGCGGCGATTTGGTCACCGAGGCTGACCACGCCGCCGAGGCCGCGGTGCTCGATCTCCTGCAACGGGAAACCCCTGAGATTGGGGTTCTGGCTGAGGAGAGCGGCCGCCGCCAGGCCCCAGGCGATTTGGAGTGGTGTGTGGATCCCTTGGATGGCACCACCAACTACGCCCATGGCTTCCCGTTCTTCGGCACCTCCATTGGCCTCACTTGGAAGGGGATTCCCCTGCTTGGGGCCCTGGCAGCCCCTGCCCTCAGGGAGCTTTTCTGGGCCGCGCCGGGTTTGGGCAGCTGGTGCAATGGCCAGGCCCTGGCGGTAACGGGCTGTGATCGGCTGGAGGACGCCCTACTGGCGACCGGTTTTGCCTACGACCGCTTCACCCGGCTCGACAACAATTACGCCCAGTTCGCCTATTTCACCCACCGCACCCATGGCGTGCGCCGGGCCGGGGCAGCGGCCCTCGACCTGGCCTACGTGGCTGCAGGGCGCCTCGATGGCTACTGGGAGCGGGGCCTCTCTCCCTGGGACCTGGCAGCTGGGGTGGTGCTTGTGGAACAGGCCGGTGGCCTGGTCACCAGTTACGACGGCTCAGCCCTACAACTCCCTAGCGGCCGAATCATTGCCTCTGGGGCGCCCATCAATCCCGCTTTGGTCCAGGGACTGGCCGCATGCGGTCCCCTCAGCGGCAGCAGTTTTGGGGCACCAGAGCTGGATCCATAGGATCAGGTCACCATCCCTTCCCGCCGTCCTGCCAATGGCCCTCCAACCTGCCGCTGGCGCCAAGGATCTCAACCCGCGGGATGTGGAGCGGAACCGTCAAATCTGCAACCAGCTCGCCGCCATCTACCGGCTCTGGGGCTACCAGGAGGTCACCCCCCCCTCCTTTGAACGCCTCGACACCCTGGAGGCCGGTGGGGCCATCGATGGCCGGGAGGTGGTGCGCCTCTCCAGCGATGAACCCCTTGGCCTGCGCCCCGAACTCACCGCCTCGATTGCCCGGGCTGCGAGCACCCGGATGGCCCAACGCCCCCGACCCCTCCGCCTATGGGCCGCAGGGCCCACCTTTCGCACCAGCGTGGGGGATAGCGGTCGTCAACGGGTCAGTGAGCAGTTGCAAAGCGGCGTGGAGCTGCTGGGGGTGGCCTCGGACGCCGCCGATGCCGAATTGATGCGCCTGCTCTTGGCTGCGGCGGGGGCCCTGGGGCTGGAACGCCACCACAGGCCCACCCTGTTGGTAGGCCACCACGGCCTGCTCAGCGCTTTGCTGAACCAGATCCCTGGCGGGCAGCGCAGCGCCGCCCGGGCGGCCCTCACCGGCCTTGATGCCCTCGCCCTGCAGCAGCTCGATGTCAGCGACGCCGAGAAGCAGCGCCTCGGCACCTTGATGCGCCTGCGCGGCGAACCGGCCCAGGTGCTCTACCAAATTGAGCAATGGCTAGGCCCCTTGCCCCTGATCAATTCCCTCGCCGCCACCCTGGCCAGCGTGGCCCAGGCAGCTAGCCGCCTCGGGGTGACTGTGCAACTGGATCCCACCTTCCAGCCCCACTTCGCCCTCTACGACGGATTGGTGTTGAAGCTCGTATGCCACGGGCAGGAGGCCCCGGTTGAACTGGCTAGCGGTGGCCGCTACGACGCCTTGGTGGGGCGGTTCTGCGGCGATTCCAGCCTTGCCGCCGGCATGGGATTTGGGTTCAACGTGGAGGCGATTCGCGAGTTGCTTGATGGAGCCCTCGATCACCCCCCAACCCCCGGTCCCCTGCTGGTGGCCTACGGCCACGGCGGCCACCTGGCCCTGGCCCTGGATGCCCTCGAGGAGCTGCACGGGCAGGGGGTAGCCGCTGAATTACTCAGCGATCCCGTCGCCAATCAAGCCGCTGGCGAATCCCTTGCCCAACTGCGCGGCTGTGCGGGGTTGCACTGGGTTGGTGCCTAGGATCAGCTCACTTCGACGCCCGATTGGCGACTTCTGAGCCATGGCCCACACCATCGTGACCGACGTGTGTGAGGGCGTGGCCGACTGCGTCGATGCCTGCCCTGTGGCCTGCATCCATCCGGGTCAGGGGGCCAACCTCAAGGGCACGGGTTTTTATTGGATTGATTTCGATACCTGCATTGATTGCGGCATCTGCCTACAGGTCTGTCCCGTGGCGGGGGCCATTCTCCCCGAGGAGAAGCCCGCCCTGCAACGGGCTAGCTGAGGCCCTTGCTCGCTGGGAAGGGTTCGGGGAACCCCCCATCGCTGGGATTGAGTCGGGACCAGTGCCATCCGTAGGGTCGGGCCACTGACACGACTGCCATGACGGTGCTGGAACAAGGCCAGATTCAGATCCACACCGAGAACATCTTCCCGATTATCAAAAAGGCCGTGTACAGCGGCCATGAGGTCTTCCTACGGGAATTGGTGAGCAATGGCGTCGATGCCATCAGCAAGCGCCGCATGGCTTCCATGGGCGGTGACTGCAGCGAAGGCCCCGAAGCCTCCATCAGCATCAGGATCAACCGCGAAGCCAATACCCTCACCATCTCCGACAACGGCATCGGCATGACCGCCGATGAGGTCAAGCGCTATATCAACCAGGTGGCGTTCTCCAGCGCCGAAGATTTTCTCGAAAAATACAAACAGGAAAGCGACGCCATCATTGGCCACTTCGGCCTGGGCTTCTATTCGAGCTTCATGGTCGCCAAGCAGGTGGAGCTGGTCACCCTCAGTGCCAGACCCGATAGCCAGGCCGTGCGCTGGAGCTGCGATGGTTCCCCGAATTTCAGCCTCGAGGCTGCCGACCGTAGCGACCCCGGCACCGATGTGATCCTCCACCTGATGGAGGAGGAGCTCGAGTACATCGAACCATCCCGCATCCGCAATCTGATCACCACCTACTGCGACTTCATGCCCGTGGAGGTTCAGCTGGAGGGCGAGACGGTCAACAAGCGGGAAGCCCCATGGCGCAAGAGCCCCCGGGATCTCACGGACGACGACTACATCCAGCTGTATCGCTACCTCTATCCCTTCCAGGGGGACCCCTTGCTGTGGGTGCACCTCAACACCGACTACCCCTACAACCTCCAGGGAATCCTCTACTTCCCCAAATTGACCGGCCGGGCCGATTGGGAGAAGGGGGAAATCCGGCTCTATTGCAACCAGGTGTTTGTTAGCGACTCCATCAAGGAAGTGGTGCCCCGCTACCTATTGCCCCTGCGGGGTGTGATCGATTCGCCCGACATCCCCCTCAATGTGAGCCGCTCGGCCCTGCAAACCGACCGACGGGTGCGCTCGATCGGTTCTTTCGTGGCCAAGAAGGTGGGTGATCGGCTCAAGCAACTCCACCAGGAGGACCCCAAGCGCTATGCCGAAATTTGGGAATCCCTGGCCCCCTTCATCAAGATCGGCGCCATGGAGGACGACAAATTTGCGGAGCAGGTTGCCGATCTGGTGTTGTTTGCCACCTCTGCTCTGGCCCAAGAGGGCGGCGAAGCTGAGCTAGCTAACCCCGACCCGATCCCCGCAGAAGGGGGCAAGGCCTTCACGACCCTGGGGGGGTACCGCAGCCGGCTTGCCGCCGACCACGCCTCGCGAATCCTTTACTGCACCGATGAGGCAGGCCAGGCGGGTCCCCTGGCCCTCTGGAAGGGCCAGGGCGCGGAAGTGTTGCTGGCAGACACCTTCATCGACACCCAATTCATCCCCTGGCTGGAGATGCGTCATGGGGAGCTGAAGTTCCAACGGGTTGACGCGGAACTCGACGACTCCCTGCAGGAGAAGGAAAGCGAAATCAGTGATGCCGATGGCAAGGATGCTTCTGAGAAGGTTCGCGACCTGTTCAAGGCAGCCCTCGCCAACGACAAAATCACCATCCAGGTGCAAGCCCTCAAAGGCGACAACGCCCCTGCAGCCCTGATTTTGTTGCCTGAGCAAATGCGCCGCATCAACGACATGGGCGCCCTGATGGAGCAACGCCTACCCGGGCTACCTGATCACCATGTGCTGTTGATCAACCGCAAACACCGCCTGGTGGAAGGGTTGCTCAAACTCAGCGCCGGATCCGTGATCACCACCTCAGCTGGATCGGCGGGCGGATCCCCCAGCCAGGAATTGGCCACGGGCCTGGGCCGCCACGTCTACGAGATGGCGCGCCTGGCTGTCGGCGGGCTGGAGCCCAACGAATTGGCCGGCTTCCAGCAGCGCAGTTGCGATCTGATGGGTCAGCTGATGGATCGGGGGCTCTGAGGCTCCAGGTGCCAGCCCCGGGCCCAGGCGAGCCCAAACCTGCTGCCCCGGTGAGGGTCTCACCCTTTGGTAAGATCTTTACCTGGGCTTAGCCCAAAGTCACTTGGGTTCCAGCCCAAACTCATCGAAAAGGTTGATTGTCATGTCACGGGTTTGTCAGCTCACCGGCAAGCGCGCCAACAACGGCATGGCTGTTAGCCACTCCCATGTGCGCACCAAGAAACTCCAACAGGTGAACCTGCAGGAG
>CANHGA010000084.1 GCA_947460085.1 Synechococcaceae cyanobacterium | reverse complement strand
TCATAGGAGGCCACCCCAGGCAGATCGGTGGTGTCGGCCGAAATGTTCCGCGGCACTCCGATGTCCACCAGCATCAAGCTGGAGCGGCGATTCAGGGCTGACAGCCGCGAGGCCGTGATGATCGGGTCATCGGCAGCCGTACTCGTGAACACCAGCGAGCAGGTGCTCAGGCAGTGGTCGAGGTCGTCGAGGGGCCTGCATTGCACAGGAAGGGCTGGAAAGTCGGCAGCGAGGAGTTCAGCCTTGCTGACGGTGCGGTTGAGCAGCACCAGACCCTTGCAACCCTTGGCCTGGAGATGTTGCAAGAGCAGGCGGGACATGCGGCCAGCGCCAACAACCGCCACCTGCTCTTGATCCAGGGACACCAGCTCATCGAGGCCCCTGGCTTGACCAACCTTGAGCTGGGCCAATTCCACGGCGGCTGAGCTGATCGAAACGGCACCAGTGCCGAGGTTGGTTTCGGTGCGAACCCGCTTACCCGTGCCGACGGCCTGGGTGAGCAGGCGATTGAGGATGGGCCCAATGGATCGGTGCTCCTGGCCCAGGCGCACCATCTTCTTCACCTGGGAAAGGATCTGGCCCTCTCCCAGCACCAAGGAATCGAGGCCGGCTGCCACCCGCAGGAGGTGGGCAATGGCCTCCTCATGGTGGAAGGTGAACAGGTGGGGAGAGAGCTCCTCCACCTCAAGACCGGAATGGTTGCTTAGGAAGCGACCGACAGCCGAAATGCCCTGCTCCGGATGGCGCAGCAAGGCATAGATCTCCAGCCGATTGCAGGTGCTGAGGATGGAGGCCTCGAGCACCTCATCCTCAGAACGAAGCTTCTGAAGCGAAGCCTCCATGGTTTGCTCGGGAATGCTGAGGCGTTCCCGGATCTCCACAGGAGCCGTGCGGTGACTAAGGCCAATGACGGCAATGTGCATGGAGGCAGACTTGATCGCTCGTTCGGCAGATGGATTCAGCTCAGGGCGATGCTCTTGGCGCCATCCTTGATGTGGATGGTGTTGGTGAAGCGTGCCGAGTTGTCGAGGGTGCTGATCACCAGGCTGCTGGTGCGGGTGCAATCCGTTTCGAACTTCACACCGTGGAACAGCAGGCCATCGGTGATGCCGCTACCGGCAAAAACGACGTTCTCCCCAGAAGCCAATTCTTCAGCTTCGTAGATTTTGTCGACGTCAGTAATGCCCATCTCGTTGAGGCGGGCGATGTTGCCTTCCTTGGTGTAGTCGGCCCATTCGGAGGTTTGGGCCACCGCGGGGTCATAGACAAGCTGACCTTGGAAATGGCCTCCAAGGGCGCGCATGGCCGCCGCAGAGATCACCCCTTCAGGAGCGGCCCCAATGCCCATCAGACAATGGGTGCCCGTGCCGGCAAAGCCACAGGCGATGGCCGCCTGCACATCCCCATCGGAGATGGGCTGGACCCGGGCCCCGGTGGCCCGAATTTCAGCGATCAAGTCCTTGTGGCGGGCGCGGTCCATCACCACGATGGTCAGCTCGCTAGCGGCCAGGCCCAGGCACTCGCTGAGGATTTGGATGTTTTCAGTGGCTGACTTGCGAATGTCAACCTTGCCCTTGGCGGCAGGGGGCGCAGCCAACTTCTTCATGTAGAAGTCGGGGGCATTGAACAGACCACCGCGATCGGAGGCGGCCAGAACGGCCATCGAACCGCGCTGGCTGTTGGCGCAGAGGTTGGTGCCTTCGCAGGGATCCACGGCGAAATCGACGCCAGGACCGGTGCCACTGCCAACTTCTTCGCCGATGTAAAGCATGGGAGCCTCATCGCGCTCGCCTTCACCAATCACGATGCGGCCTTGCATCTGGATCTGGCCCATGCGCTTTCGCATGGCTTCAACGGCCGCCGCATCGGCCTCATCTTTTTTGCCCAGGCCAGTCAATTCGGCGGATGCAATGGCGGCCTGTTCAACGACCTCGAGAATTTCCTGGATGAGGGTGCGATCCACGGTGATCCGGCAGGGGGAAGAGGAGCTTCAGAAGCTTTGGTAAAGCTTGATTGGGAAGGCCGAAGCAGGGTGGCAAGTGCCAGCCGCTGCAGGGGCTTTCAGTTTTGAAGCGGCCGCAACTGTATCAGTGCCTCAAATGGGCAGCGCTGGCTACTCCTTACAATCACATCCTCCCTGCCCAGCTGAGGTTTCCGCATGAGCACCAAACCCTTGGTGATCTCCCCTTCGATCCTCTCTGCGGATTTTTCCCGCCTTGGTGAAGACGTGCGTGCCGTCGACCAGGCGGGCGCAGATTGGATCCATGTGGACGTGATGGACGGGCGCTTCGTCCCGAACATCACGATTGGTCCCTTGATCGTAGAAGCCCTCAGGCCTGTCACATCCAAGCCCCTCGACGTTCACCTGATGATCGTGGAGCCCGAAAAGTATGTGGCCGACTTCGCCAAGGCGGGCGCCGACATCATCAGCGTGCAGGTTGAAGCCTGCCCCCACCTGCACCGCAACCTCGGCCAAATCAAGGATCTCGGCAAGATGGCCGGTGCCGTTCTCAATCCAGGCACCCCCATCGACACGCTCGAGTACTGCCTCGAGCTGTGCGATCTGGTGCTGATCATGAGTGTTAACCCTGGCTTCGGCGGCCAGAGCTTCATCCCCTCCCAGGTTGACAAGATCCGCGCCCTGCGCCGCATGTGCGACGAGAAGGGGCTGGATCCCTGGATCGAAGTGGACGGCGGCATCAAGGCGGCGAACGCCTGGGAAGTGATCGAGGCCGGTGCCAATGCGATCGTCAGCGGTTCGGGCGTGTTCAACCAGCCGAGTTACGCCGATGCGATCACCGGAATCCGCAATAGCAAGCGCCCTGGCTGAGGGCCAATGCCTTTTTTCCCCACGGCCCTTTTAGGGCCATGGGGCTTTTTGATGGTCGCCCAGGGGCTAGAAGCTAACTATCGAAGAACCAGCCATAACTGTGCAGACCGATACCAAGAAGATTGACGCCGATATAACAAACGGCAATCACAACCAAGCCCGCCACGGCGACAAAAGCGGGTTTGCGGCCCTGCCAGCCCCGGATTAAGCGGGTGTGCAAGTAGGCCGCATAGACAAGCCAGCAGATCAGGGCCCACGTTTCCTTCGGGTCCCAGCTCCACCAACTGCCCCAGGCCTCGTTGGCCCAAACCGCACCGCTGACCAAGCCCACCGAAAGCAGGAGGAAGCCCACGGTGATCGTGCGATAGCTCAGGGAATCAAGCTGTTCGGCGATGGGCATGGCCACGCTGCTCAGCTCAACCTGGGCCGAGGGACCATCGGGGCCCACACTTGCAAGTTGGGCCTGCCGAAACCCGCCACTGCCAATGGAGCTGCTGCGGAGTTCAAGGACATTGCCCCGATCGGTAAACAGCACCGCCATCGAAAGCAAGGAACCGACCAGCAGGGCGGCGTAGCTCAGCATGATCACGCTGACGTGCATGACCAACCAACTGGAGCGCAGGGCAGGCACCAGGGGCGAGGCCTCCTGCAGGGTGTCTGGCAGGGCAAAGCTGGCAAAGGCCACGCAACCCAGGGCCATCGGAGTGGCTGCCGCAGGCACCAGGGGCGAAGGCCAGCTGCGCTCCACCAGGAGCTGGGTCAGGGTGCAGCCCCAAGCCAGGAAGCAAAGGGATTCGTAGAGGTTGCTGATGGGAAAGTGGCCCGAATCAAGCCAGCGCAGCACGAGCTGGGCCGTCAGGCACAGATTGGCGGTGGCCACGAGTAGGCGCACCGCCGTTGAATTGCGACCACCGCTCAGGGACCAAAAGGAGAGGGGCAGAACCAGTAACAGCAGCGCAAATGCGAGGAGGCCCAAGCCCAGAACTGGATCATTAAGCAGGGCTGGCACCGGCATGACAAAAGCAGAGAACAGTTTGGCGTGGCACCCCAGCCGTTAGCGGCTGGACTGGCGCAACAGATACACACCGCCGCCGAGCCCGATCAGGACGGGCACCCAGGCGGAGACAAAAGGCCACAAGATCCCTTTAACCCCAAGGGAACTGGACATAAAGGCCATCAGGTAATAGCCAAAAATCAAAACCACACTCAAACCAAATCCCTGGCCACGGCTGTGGCGCGAATGGGGTTGGACCCCCAAACTGCTTCCGATCAAACCAAAGACAAGACAGACCGCAGGGAAGGAAAAACGTTCCTGAATGCGAACAGTGAGCTTGCGGGCTTGTTTCGTATCACCTGCTTCCTTCAGCAACTTCACGGCTGTGCGGGATTGGCCGATGGACATGGTTTCGAAGCCAGGAATTCTGGCCATCTGGAGGGGCTGACTACCAATCGGGTAGAGATAGCGATCAAAGTCAGCAGACGTGGTCGACCCCTTGGCATCGGGCTGGACGGAAAAGATGTGGCCATCACGAAACAACCATTGGGCATCCTTTTCACTCCAGTTCGCCTGGTTAGCCGTCAGCAAGACCCGCTGGGTCCCCCGTGAGAGATCCAACAGCGTGACTTGATGCATCACACCTTTATTAAAACTCTGGGCATAGAAGAAATGGGTCAATCCGTTTTGCTGTGAGCCATCAGGATTGGTTACCGTTCCATACTTTGAAAACAAGACGTTTTCTTTTTGCTCTCCAGCGATTGCTCGGCCCAGGGCGCGGTTCAGAACAACCTTGGATTCTCGTAGGGTTCCAGGTACTACAACTTCGTTAAAGGTAAAGGTAATGGCCGTCATGGCAATGGCCACAACCAGAGCTGGAACGACCATGCGCCAAGTTGCAACACCGACACTTCTTAGGGCCGTGAGCTCACTATTGCTCGACAACTTGCTGTAGGTGAGCAAGGTCGACATCAAGGTGGCCATGGGGAAGGACAACACCAGGAAAGAGGGCATCTGGAGCAACAGCACATGGGCCGCCACATTCAGCGACAGTCCCGACTCGGCCACCTTGCGGACCAAATCAAAAATGGCCCCAACAGACAACGACACGGCCGTGAAGGCGCCAATGCCGAACAACAGGGGACCCAGCAGCTCCCCGAAAAGCCAGCGGTCGATCAGGGGGATACGGCGCCAGGCCTTGATGATGGGCTGGTTGAAACGGAGTAGCAGATTCATAGCCTGAAATCCTCGCCCAGGTAGTGGCGCCGCACCAGGGGATCGGAGCCCACCTGCTCGGAGGTTCCAGAGGCCAGGATGGAACCATCGGAGAGGATATAGGCCCGATCGGTGATAGCGAGGGTTTCACGAACGTTGTGATCGGTGATCAGTAGGCCCATGCCACGGTTTCGCAACTGATCAATCAACTGCTGGAGGTCGGCAACGGCAATCGGATCAACCCCGGCGAATGGTTCATCCAAGAGCAAATAGCGGGGGCCGGATTCACCGACCGCCAAGGCCCTCGCCACTTCACAACGGCGGCGCTCACCACCCGAAAGCTGGAAGCCCTTGCGATCCTGAAATGCCGTGAGATGAAAATCGGTTATTAAGGCTTCGAGCCTGTCACGACGGATGGCCTTGGGGGTGGCACTTTCTTGAAGGGCCAGACGCAGGTTGTCGCGAACGGTGAGTTGGCGGAAAACACTCGGCTCCTGGGGCAAATAGCCAATGCCCAAGCGGGCCCGCTGGGGCATGGGTAGATCACGTATATCGAGACCATCCATCAGGATCTCGCCGGCATCAGCCCGAATCAAACCCGTAACCAGGCCAAACGTGGTGGTCTTACCAGCCCCATTGGGACCCAACAAACCAACCACTTCCCCAGGTGAAAGTTCCAGGGAGACATGGTTAACCAGCACCCGTCCGTTAACAGCTAAAACAATCTTGTGGAGATTCAGGCTCATGGCTTGCTGCCACCTACTGCTGGAGTGGGGACACCGGTTCCGGGGGTGGGGCTAGCCATGCGGTAACGACTGAACACCTGACCCCCAACAGGGGGTTCTGCGCTGATCCGCTCCCGGTTGACGTCATAGACGACCCGCTCAGCCTTGATGGCATGGCCATCGGCCTGGATCACATCCACATCACCACTGAGGACAACCCGCCCTTCCTTGGAGTAGTACTGGGCCTGACGGGCCGTTGCAACAACCCGTTGATCGGGGTAAACGATGCGGACATTGCCCGTGGCCGTGACAATCCCTGTGGTGTTGTCGGCCTGCTGCAGGTCGGATTCAATCGTGACAAGGCCCGTCGTTGGCGTGATCACCCTTGGCTTGGCTTCTACCGCGCCGGAGGAGGGCTGGACAGGGCGAACCTGGGGACTCTTGTTGTCCTGGAGCGGTATGGCCATCGGACCCTGGGCAAGCAAGCCCAAGGGGGGGGCACCGGCTGCATGCCCGGCTGAAGCACAAAGCTGAAAACCTAGCGTCAGTAATCCGCTGGCAAGGATCGGATTCAGCTGCAATGCCAATGGGGGTGTTGCTCGGCTCAAGCTTCTCAATCTACAGAGCACCCCCGAATTGCTCATTGCTCACAACTTGCCCATCAATCAGTTTGGGGAATGGCACGTGGTCGAGGCAACCACCTGACTGAAGGGTTTTCAGGCGCTCCAAAGAAACGGCCCGTAGCCCATCCAGATCAAGCCCAAGGGCCAAAGATCCACTGGAGCGCAACCGCCCCAACCCTTCCCCCATCAAAATTGTTGCGCCCCTTAGGTTCGCTTTTTCGAGGTGGAGTTCAGCCACGGCGATTTGCAGGATTCCCTGTAAAACAGGCCGCATCGGCCCCGCCGTTTCATGCCAAAGCTCCTCCAGAAGGTCGTGACAGGCATACCAATCAGCTGCATTAAAAAGCCCGATAGCCACCCCCAAACGGGGGTCAGCCATCAGGCATTGTTCCTCAGGATTGCCGTGAAGACTCAACGCTTGGCAGTTTTCTTGGCGGGAAGTTTGCGAAGACGGATGGACTCAGGGGTGACCTCAAGCATTTCATCGGGACCGATGTATTCCAAGGCACGCTCGAGATTCATCTGGATCGGCGCCTGGAGGGTATCGAGGACCTCAGCACCTGCGGAACGGATGTTGGTGACTTGCTTGGCCTTACAGACGTTCAGCTCCAGATCAGGTGGACGATTGTGCTCACCCACAATCATTCCTTTATACACCTTGGTACCAGGGGTAATAAAGAACTGACCGCGGTCTTCCGCACCCTTGAGGGCATAGAAGGTGGCCGTTCCCTCTTCGAAAGAAACCAAGACACCGTTGCGTCGCGCATCCATATCACCCTGCATGCGGCGATAGTCGAGGAAGGAGTGGCTCATGATTCCTTCGCCCCGGGTGGCGCGAATGAAATCACCCCTAAAGCCAATCAGCCCCCTGGATGGAACCACAAACTCCAACTGGGTCCGCCCGTCGTTGGTGTTCTCCATGTTTTGCATCTCGCCCTTGCGGACGCCGAGGCGCTCAATACAAGAACCCACGGCAGGCTCTGGGACGTCCATCACCAGGGTTTCGTAGGGCTCATACAGGCTGCCATCAATGGTGCGGAAGATCACCTGGGGTTGGCTGACCTGAAACTCGTAGCCCTCCCGCCGCATGGTTTCAATCAGAATGCCAAGGTGCAGTTCTCCGCGGCCACTGACGGCAAAGCGATCGGGGGAATCGGTGTCCTCAACCCTGAGGGCCACGTTGGTCAGCAGTTCCCGCTGGAGACGATCCCGCAGTTGACGGCTGGTCACGAACTTGCCTTCTTTGCCTGCAAAGGGGGAGTCATTGACCACGAAGGTCATTTGCAGGGTTGGTTCATCAACCTTGATCAGGGGCAGGGCCTCAGGGTTGTCAGGACAGGCAATGGTTTCACCGATGTTGACCTCATCAAAACCGGAAACTGCCACAAGATCACCGGCCCGGGCCTCCTCAATCTCGATTCGCTGGAGGCCTTGGAAACCCAGCAACTTACTAATCCGGCCGCGCTTAATGCTGCCGTCATCACGAATGAGGGCCGCTTGCTGGCCGGAACGAATCGTGCCGTTGTGGATACGGCCAATCATGATGCGACCCAGAAAATCGCTGTAGTCCAGGGTGGTGACCTGAAGCTGGAGGGGCTTTTCAGGATCGCCAACGGGGGGTGGAACGTGACGAAGAATGGCCTCAAAGAGAGGCTTCATGTTTTCGCTTTCGGTCTTCATGTCTGGCTTGGCGTAGCCACCCATGCCGCTACCAAAGAGGTAGGTGAAATCGCACTGGTCGTCGTCGGCACCCAGCTCGATGAAGAGATCGAGAACCTTGTCGACAGCGACTTCAGGATCAACCCGGGCCCGGTCAATTTTGTTGACAAACACAATCGGGCGCAACCCCTTTTCAAGAGCCTTCTTCAACACGAAGCGGGTCT
>CANHGA010000083.1 GCA_947460085.1 Synechococcaceae cyanobacterium | reverse complement strand
TGAGGGCCCTCACTTCCGTATCCCCTGTGCCGTAGACCTTGCAGACGTCGACCAGCTCGGCAACGGCTTGATTGGCAGCAGGCGAGCCGGTCGTGGCTTCAACCAAGGGCCTGTTGCAGGATCGGGGTGCCGGCCACGGTTTCACCAGCCCATTGGAACAACGGGTTGGAGAGGATGCCGCCAACGGCAGTGATGATCACGCAGCCCACCAGGGCGGTGCGCAGGGCCGGCAGGCCGGCCACCGACCAGGTGATGGCGGGGTACGACTTGACGGCGTCGGAGGCTTCCTGGGGCTCCTTCACCACCATCATCTTGATCACGGAGATGTAGTAGTAAATGGACACCACAGAGGTGATCAGACCCACCACCACCAACAGGTACTGGTGGTCGGCCCAGCCTGCAAAGAACAGGTAAATCTTGCCGAAGAAGCCGAGCATGGGTGGGATGCCTCCCAGGGAGAGCAGGCAGAGGCTCAAGCCCAAGGTGATCAGGGGATCTTTCTGATAGAGACCGGCGTAATCGGCGATGCGATCACTGCCGGTGCGCAGCGAAAACAGGATGATGCAGGCAAAGGCCCCCAGGTTCATAAACAGGTAGGCCGCCATGTACAAAACCATGGCTGCAAAGCCATCGGCGGTGCCGCACACCAGGCCAATCATCACAAAGCCGGCCTGGCCAATTGAGCTGTAGGCCAGCATCCGCTTCATCGAGGTTTGGGCCAGGGCCACCACGTTGCCGAGCACCATGCTCAGGATCGCCAGCACGGTGAACAGCAATTTCCACTGGGCTTCAAAGGGCTCAAAGCAGCCCACCAAAATTCTCAGGGCCAAGGCAAAGCCGGCGGCCTTGGATCCCACCGAAAGGAAGGCCACCACCGGCGTCGGCGAGCCTTCGTAAACATCGGGGGTCCATTGGTGGAACGGTACCGCCGAGATCTTGAAGGCCACGGTGGCCAGCACAAACACCAGGGCCAGGGCACTCACCGGTGAGGCGCTGGTTTGCAGGGCCAGGCCCACGGCCTCCAGGCTGGTTTCACCACCGGTGAGGCCATACAGCATCGAGGCGCCGTAGAGGAACACCGCGGCGGCAGCCGAACCCACCAACAGATATTTGAGGGATGCCTCGGCGCTGCGGGCATCGCGTTTCATGTAACCCGAGAGCAGATAGCTCGAAACCGAGAGGGTTTCAAGCGACACGAAGACGCTGATCAGGTCGGTGGCGCCGCACAGGAACATCGCCCCCAGGGTTGCCGAGAGCAAAATCGCCGCGTATTCGCCCACGGGGCTGCCGCTGCGCTCCACGTAGCGCCAGCTGATCAGCAACGAAATCAGGGTGGAGGCGGCCACCACGGCTCGGAAGGCAATGGCCAGGTTGTCGGCCAGGAAGGTGCCCACAAACGAGGGAGCCAGGTCGCCGTTCCATTGCAGGGCCAGCAGCACCAGGGAAGAGGACAGGCCGGCGTAGCAAATGGGCGGAACCCAGCGGCTGGCGGTCTTTTCGCCAGCCAGGTCCACCAGTAGGCAGGCCAACAGGGCAAACAACACCGCAGCCTCGGGGGCAATGGCGGCGACGTTGAGCTGGAGGTTGAGGCCGGCCGTGCCTGCCCCACTGCCGATGGCTTCAGCCACGGACGAGAGGGTGCCGAGCAGAACAGTCACAGCAGCTGCGCACCAAGGGTTGAATGGTGCGGACTGTAGCCGCGCTGGGCCCTTGATCTGCGGGCTCCCTGGCCGCCCGGGGCATTCGATGCGATAAAGAGGGATGCGGTTGATTGCCAGTCTGTGGGGCATACCCTCGTCATCGTTGAGAGCCCCACAAAGGCCCGCACCATCCGTGGCTTCCTGTCGAAGGAGTTTCGGGTGGAGGCCTCCATGGGCCATGTGCGCGACCTTCCCAACAACGCCAGTGAGATCCCCGCGGCCTACAAGGGCGAGAAGTGGGCCAACCTCGGCGTCAATACCACCAACGACTTCGAGCCCCTCTACGTGGTGCCGAAGGACAAGAAAAAGACCGTTAAGGAGCTCAAGGACGCCCTCAAGGGCGCCGACCAACTCCTGCTTGCCACCGACGAAGACCGGGAGGGCGAAAGCATCAGCTGGCACCTTTTGCAGCTGCTAAGCCCGAAGGTGCCCGTGAAGCGCATGGTGTTCCACGAGATCACCAAGGAGGCGATTGGCCGGGCCCTCGACCAGACCCGCGAGCTCGACATGGAGCTAGTGCACGCCCAGGAAACCCGCCGCATCTTGGATCGGCTGGTGGGTTACACCCTCTCGCCCCTGCTTTGGAAGAAGGTGGCTTGGGGCCTATCGGCCGGCAGGGTCCAATCGGTGGCCGTGCGGCTGTTGGTGCTGCGTGAGCGGGCCCGGCGCGCCTTCCGCAGTGGCAGCTACTGGGATCTCAAGGCCCAGCTCCAGCACGAAGGCTCCAGCTTTGAAGCCAAGCTCAGCCATTTCAAAGGGGAGCGCATTGCTGGCGGCTCCGATTTCGATGAGACCACCGGGGCCCTGAAAGCCGGCACCAAGGTCAAGCTGCTCAGCGAAGCCGAAGCCCGCAGCCTCCAGGCGGCCACCAGCGCTGCCCCGTGGCGGGTGGCCGAAGTGGAGGCCAAGCCCACGGTGCGCAAGCCCGTGCCCCCCTTCACCACCAGCACCCTCCAGCAGGAGGCCAACCGCAAGTTGCGGCTCTCGGCCCGCGACACCATGCGCACGGCCCAGGGCCTCTACGAGCGGGGCTTCATCACCTACATGCGCACCGATTCGGTGCACCTCTCCGACCAGGCCATCAATGCGGCCCGCAACTGCGTGGCCGCGATGTATGGCAAGGACTACCTGAGCCCAGCTCCGCGCCAATTCACCACCAAGGCCCGCAACGCCCAGGAGGCCCACGAGGCGATTCGCCCCGCTGGGGAAAGCTTCCGAACCCCCAACGAGACAGGCCTCGATGGCAAGGACCTGGCCCTCTATGAGTTGATCTGGAAGCGCACCGTGGCCAGCCAGATGGCTGAGGCCAAGCTCACCATGCTCAGCGTGGAGATCCAATCAGGGGAGGCCACCTTCCGGGCCTCGGGCAAGCGGATTGATTTCCCCGGCTTCTTCCGGGCCTACGTGGAGGGCAGCGACGATCCGGATGCGGCCCTTGAGG
This sequence comes from Synechococcaceae cyanobacterium, assembly GCA_947460085.1. Lineage (GTDB taxonomy): Bacteria > Cyanobacteriota > Cyanobacteriia > PCC-6307 > Cyanobiaceae > Cyanobium_A. The sequence goes on along the minus strand of CANHGA010000083.1, from coordinate 5,162 downwards.
GCCAGGAGGTGCTGCTGCCTTCCTTGGCCGTGGGAGATGCCCCCAACTGCAAGGGCGTCGAACCCCTGGGCCACCAAACCCAGCCCCCGTCTCGCTACAGCGAGGCATCCCTGGTGAAGATGCTCGAAAAAGAGGGCATTGGCCGGCCTTCCACCTACGCGAGCATCATTGGCACCATCGCCGACCGGGGTTACGCCGCCCTCCAAAACAACTCCCTCACCCCCAGCTTCACCGCCTTTGCGGTGACGGCCCTGCTGGAGGAGCACTTCCCCGAGCTGGTGGACACCAGCTTCACCGCGAAGATGGAGAACAGCCTCGATGACATCTCCACCGGCAAGGAAGAGTGGCTGCCCTACCTCACCCAGTTCTTCAAGGGTGACAAGGGCCTCGAGACCCTGGTCCAGCAGCGGGAAGGCGACATCGATCCCGGGGTCTCGCGCACGGTGGTCCTGGAGGGGCTGCCCTGTGTGGTGCGCATTGGCCGGTTTGGGGCCTACCTGGAAACCAAGCGGGTGGCGGAGGACGGCACCGAAGAACTGCTCAAGGCCACCCTGCCCCAGGAGATCACCCCGGCCGACCTCGATGCCGAGAAGGCTGAGCTGATCCTCAAGCAAAAGGCCGACGGCCCTGAATCGATCGGCGAAGACCCGGAAACCGGCGAGCAGATCTATCTCCTGTTTGGCCAGTACGGCCCCTACCTCCAGCGGGGTCAGGTGAGTGATGAGATCCCCAAACCGAAGCGCACCTCCTTGCCCAAGGGGGTCAGCCCGGAATCCCTCACCCTGGACGATGCCCTCGGCCTGTTGCGGTTGCCCCGCCTTCTGGGTGAGCATCCCGATGGCGGCAAGGTGCAGGCGGGTCTGGGCCGCTTTGGGCCCTATGTGGTGCACGACAAGGGCAAGGGTGAAAAGGATTACCGCTCGATCAAGGCGGAAGACGAGGTGCTCTCGATTGGCTTAAGCCGGGCCGTCGAGCTGCTGGCCATCCCTAAAAAAGGTCGGGGCGGCCGCACGGCCCTGAAGGATCTCGGCACGCCTGAGGGCGGCGATGAGGCCGTGCAGTTGTTCGATGGCCCCTATGGCCTCTACGTGAAGCAGGGCAAGGTGAATGCCTCCCTGCCAGAAGGCAGCACCGCTGACACCATCACCCTGGAGCAGGCGGTGGAGCTGCTGGCAGCGAAGGCCGCCACTGGCAAGGGAACCAAGGGGCGCAAGGCCCCGGGCACTGCAGCGAAGAAAACCACCACCAAGGCCTCTGCCAAGTCGGCTACCACCAAGTCAGCTACTACGAAGGCAGCGGCCAAGCCGGCGGCCAAAAAAGCACCGGCCACCACCAAAACGGGCCGCCTGCGGGCTAGCGCCGTGCGGGTGGTCAAGGCCGCGGATCGCTGATGGCGCGCCGAACCCTGGTGGGCCTTGCTGGGGTTCTGCTGCTGGGCGGTTGCAGTGGCACGCCCTTTGGCGACCAACTCTCCCGCAGTTTTTCCAGTCCCCCTGGGGCTGGTGCCCTCGCAGAACGAGCAACGGCCACCAAGAGCGATCCGGCCCTGGCCCCCGATACAGCCAAAAAGGCTGACCTAGCGAAAAAGGCTGAGCTCGCCAAAACCAGCGATCCGGCCAAACTCGCCAAGGATACGGCCACCACGGCCAAGGCTCCGGAAGCCCAACCCTTGCCTGCACCGGCCAGATTGGCCCCGGTCTCCCTGGCTCCAGCCCCCTACCGGGTCACGATCAAATTGCCGGCGGCGGATCCTTCCGCCCCTGCCGAGGTGGTGACCAAGGCCCTGCGCGCCGCCGGCGTGTCCTTTGAGGTGGAAACGATTGAGCGGGTGCGCAATGGCGGCCAGGGTCAGGGCGCCAACCCCAGCGTCACCCCGGCCCCCCAGCCGCGCTGATGACCCGCCATCCCTTAAGCCACCGCCAGGCCAGGCAGCTGATGGATACGGCGTACCTCGCCGCCGCCACGGCCCTGCTGTGGATCGCCCTCTATTACCTGCCCGTGGGCAGTCCGTTGTTTCGCCTGGCCCTGCCCCTGCCCCTCGCCCTGCTCCAGTTGCGCCATGGCTGGCGCTGTGCGGTGGAGGGGGTGGTGGTGACGGCCCTGCTGCTGCTGGCACTGATGGGGCCGATTCGGGGCCTGCTGGTGCTGTTCCCCTACGGGGCCCTTGCCCTCTGGATGGGCTGGTGTTGGAGGCGGGGCGCCAGCTGGTGGTGGAGCTGGGGGCTGGGCAGCCTGATTGGAGCGGTGGGTTTCCTGGTGCGGGTGGCGGTGCTTTCAGTGCTGGTGGGCCAAAACCTCTGGGTGGTGATCACCGGTGCGGCGGCGGGCTTGATGGAGAAATTGGCCTCCTTGGTCGGCCATAGCGGGGCCGTGGATTTGGCCCAGGTTCAGCTGCTGGCCTTGGTTTTGGTGCTGTTCCAAAACGTTGTTGTGGTGTTGGCCATGCACGCCGTGGCCTATTGGATTTTCCCCAGGCTGAAGTCGCCGATTCCCGAACCCCCGGAGTTGCTGCGGGTGGTGGTGGCGATGGATCCGCTGTAGCGATCCATGCAGGCTCCAGGCTCCCCCCCCTGGCCGACGAGTCGCATCCTGTTGCTGCTCGCTGCCACCGAAACTGCGTCGGTGGAGGGCATCTCTGCCGCTGGCGCTAGCCCCCGATCCCGCCGTCAAACCGCCGCTGCCGATGCGGAGCTGCTGCTGTTGGGCCCCTTGGCGGAGCGGGCCCATGGCCTGCCGCCCCTGCCGGCGGGGGTTACTCCGGCCTTGATCAGCCATGTGGTGCTAAGGGATCTGGGCCTGTTGCCCCAGACCCTGGTGGTGGATCTGGGTTGCCCCGTGGCGCCGGCCATCCCCCACCTGCGTCTGCCTGCCCTGGAGGGCGGCGCCCCAGCACGCTGTTTGAGCAGTGGGATGGCCATGGACCCTGGGCGGGTGCAGGCGCTGCTGGCCCGGGGCCTGCGCTGGGGAGAACGGTTGGGAAAGCCCGCTCTGCCTGGAGGCTTGTCGCCGAGCCCGTTGGTGGTGGCGGAATGCGTGCCGGGCGGCACCACCACGGCCCTGGCTGTGCTCGAAGGCTTGGGCGTTAGGGCCCAGGGCTTGGTGAGCGGCAGCCTGCGCCATCCAGCCCATGGGCTGAAGGCGGCCCTGGTGGGGCAGGGGCTTGCCGCCGCGAATCCCATGGGGGCCCAGGGCACCAATCAAGCCTGGGACCCCTTGGCGGTGGTAGCGGCGGTGGGGGATCCGATGCAGCCCCTGGCGGCGGGCTTGGTGCTCGGGGCTGCGGCCCAGGGGGTACCGGTGCTCCTGGCCGGGGGAAGTCAGATGGCGGCGGTGTTGGCGTTGGCCCTGGCGATCGCCCCCGCCGAGGGGCGGCCGGCCCTGTTGGAGCTGGTGCAGGTGGCAACCACCGCGTGGGTGGCCCAAGACAGCGGCAGCAACCTCGCCCTGTTGCTGGAGCGGATTGCTGGGCGCTGGGGGCTAGGGCAGCCCCTGGTGCCCCAGGTGGCCGGCCTGCGCTTTTCCGATTGCCGCAGTCAGGCCCTGCGGGATTACGAACGGGGTTATGTGAAGGAGGGCGTGGGGGCGGGCGGACTGGCGCTGCTTTGGGAGCGCTGCGGCCACTCCCCCCAGGCGCTGGCTTCCGCCTGCGACGCCCTGTGCTGGCAGTGGCTCGGAGCCTAGGGTCGGGCCCATGGGTTTTGGTGAAGCGCTCTCCCGCCGTCAGCTGCTGCGGCTTGGCCTGATCTCCGGGGCCGCGGTGGCGGCGCCCGGGCTTCTGGCCAGCTGTCAGCGGGACAAGGACCAGCTTTTGGCGGCGGTGGAGGGCCAGTTCCCCCAGGCCTGGAGCCAGCAACTGCCAGGGGGCTGGCAGACCAGCTGGTTGGGCGACCCCGAGGCCGTCGCCCGCAGCAAGGCGGCCCTCTGGTCCCTCTCCGATGGCTGGGCTTCTGCTTTGCCCCGCCAGCAGATCCGGCCCCTTGGTGTTGACGCTGAGCTGCAGCGACTGGCGCCTTGGGCTGGGCCGGTAAGCCGGCTATTTGCGCCCGAGGGTTCGCCGGCATTGGCGTTCCCCTGGGCCTTTTCGCCCTGGGTGTTGGTGTTGCGTAACCGCCCCGACCTGGCCCAGCGGCGGGCGGAGGGATGGCAGCTCCTGCTGGATCCCAGCCTCAAGGGCCAGCTGGTGCTGCCTTCCAGCCCCCGGGTGGCGATGGCCCTGCTGGGCAATGGCCTTGAGCCCCTGATGGCCCTGCGGCGCCAGGCCCTTGCCTACGACGAACGCGATGGTCTGAATCTGTTGCTCAGTGGCGAGGCCCAGGCCCTGGTGACCCCGTTGCAGCGGGTCATCCCCCTGTTGCGGCGCGATCAGCGCCTCCAGGTGGTGCTCCCCGCCTCTGGAGCGCCGCTCACCTGGCAGCTGTTGGTGCGGCCAGCAGCTGGGGCACCCCCGCCGGCGGCTTGGATCCAGAAGCTCTGGGACCGATCCCTGCTGGAAAGTTTGCTCCTCAAGGGCTGGGTGCCGCCCCTGCCGCGGGCGGAGCTGGAGCCCGTGCTGCGGGGCTTCCCCAAGCCAGTTGCCCAGTTGCTGTTGCCCGGCGATGGGGTGCTTGAGCGTTGCTGGAGCCTGCCCCCCTTGGCCCCCGAGGCGCGGCTGGCGCTGCAAACCCTTTGGGACGCGGCAGCTCCCTTGCCCCACCCCTAGCCCCAGAGCCGGCGCCTGGGGGCGGCGGCCAGCCTGCGGTGGGTATCGGCCAAGAGATCCGGAATCGCCAGCCCATGGGGGCAGAGGGGGAGGCAGGCGCCGCAGCGCTGGCAGGCGTCGGCATTGAGGCTCTCCCACCAGTGGCCGGCCCGGCCAATCAGGTTGTAGCGCTCGCTAGCAAAGGCCTCCATGCCATGGCCCACGGCCAGGTTGCGCAGCCGCAGCAGCTCGGGAATCGGCACCTCCGTAGGGCAGGGCAGGCAGGCGCGGCACTGGCCGCAGCGCTCGTTGCCGAGCCGCCCCTCCGCCGCTGCCGCCAGGCGGTTGACTGCAGCAGCCACCGCAGCGGCCACTTCGGCTTTGGCTGGGTTGGGCTCGCTGGGCTCGCTGCTGGGGGGCGCCAGCCGCCGGGCCCAGGCCAAATCGCTCGGCTGGGCTGCCCCCAGGGTCAGGGTGGAGATCC
>CANHGA010000082.1 GCA_947460085.1 Synechococcaceae cyanobacterium | reverse complement strand
GCACCACCAGTTGTCGTAGCCGATCTAGTACGGCAAGAGCCCACGCAGTTGACCAAGCACACCAGAGCCCGTGAGGAATTCCGTTGCGATCGCAATCACGAAACCCAGCATGGCCAGACGACCATTCCAAAGCTCAGCTTGCTCACTCCATCCCCACTTGATCTGACTGTTTGTTGTCACCATCAGTCCATCCTTGAAGAGAAACGTCTCTCAATCCTTATGGGTTTCCCTGCAAATTAATCGAGCGTGCCCACATCTGCCGCAGTCTTAGGGGGTGAAGGTGCCATCCGGTGGCAGATCAACCGCTACCAACTTCCACGTTGAAAAGCCCCGGCGATCGAAGCTCAAACCCAGGGTTCGGTTCGCTTGGTCCTTGGTGGTCACCCAAAAGCTGTTCCAGGTGCGATAGCCAAACCTTGTCTTGGCTAGCCCATCGCCCAGCGACTCCCATTGGTCAAGGGGACTGGATCGACCTGGGGGGGCGGGGGCCTGGCGGCTAAGCCCACCTTGGCTGCTCAACAGGCCTCGGATTCCTTCAGGGGTGGCGACGCTCTCGACCAACGCATTCACAAACGGCTCCATCAACCCAGAGGCCAACCCAGCCAGCAGGTTGGAGCCGGGCTTCTGATGGCCGCTCAGCCGGTAAAGGGCAACCTGCTGGGCCTCAGCCTTCAAGGACGACCGCAAGGCAGGGAAATCGATCAAACCATTGACCGTCTCCGCGTCACCGGTGGCGATGGCGTGGGTGAACTCAGCCACCGCAAGCAACGGACTCCCCCAATAGACCGCCGCCGCCGCCGCGATTGCCAGTCCACCGAGCGACTTCAACACGGGACCCCTGCCTGAATGTGCCTAGAGAGCTTGGGGCCTGCTGAAATTGGGATCCGAGATCAGCAAGGTTTGGTTGCCCATGGAATCCAAAGAGCAGGGGCTTCCCAACGGCCCAGACCTGCTCGCCGCCGAAAAACTCAGCCGCCAGGAGGGCAGTGGCCTGACCCCTGAGGCCCTTGGGGCCGAATGGCGCCTGGATCAACTGTGGGGCAAGCAACGAACCGCACCGCCGATGGCCGCCGCCGCCGCCCTGCTTCGCAGCCTCAAAGCCACCCTGTCGATTCGCCCCGGTACCGAGCCAACCAACTTGCGAGTCCACAACAGCGTCCACCTGGGCACGCTCAAACTCCAATTCGAAGGTCCTGGCCAGCTCAGAGGCCGGCGCCCCTTGCTGGTGTTTTGGTTTGAGCAGCTCGAGGTGCGCCTGGGTCCCTGGCTCCTGATCCAGCGGGCCCTACCCAAGCCGGCGGAAGCAAAACTGCCCTTCTTTGCCCTGATCGCCAGCGGTAATACGAGTGGTAGTTCCAGTGGCACTAACGGCGAAGAGCGCTGGTTGGCGGCCCGGGGCCGGGGCGGTGGCCTGGCCCTCTGGCGGAGCTGAAAGCGCTACATGGAGTTGTATCCCGCCTCCGGGTCGTACTCGTTCCAGCCCGGGCTTGCCTGGTCAAACAGCCCGTAGCGCGCCGCTTCGTCGTTGTCGCGGGTATTGCCCGTAGGCCGGGTGTTGCAACTGACCGCCCCGCCAGGCAGGGTTTGGCAGTTGTCAAAGACAACGCCGGCGTTCCCCGGCATGGCCCAAGCCACCACCAGGCCCCCGCCGGCAACGGCCAACCCCAACAAGCCGGTCCGCAGCACGCCCAATCCAATCCCCATCAACGGCCTATCAAGCAACACAAGGTTCTCCCCCATGGGGAGCTCTCCTGGGATGATGGCACCGATTTGAATCCGCAGCGATGTACACCGATTGGACTGCCGTCATCCTGCTGCTGCTCACGGCTGCCCCCTTGGCCGTCGTAGTAGCAACGGCCGGCTTCTTTATTTGGCGCCAGAAGAAAAACCAACAGCGTTGACCTCAAGCTGGGGCTTCGGGTCGGATCGCTTGGTCGGTTGCTGGGGCAGTTGGCCCTGCAACAGGTCGGCCGTTGTGATGGCCCCGGACAACGGGGCGACCTTGCCCTGGCCGAGGCATTCAAGACAGGTGCGGTAGCGCTGGTCGCTCAGCCGGAGCATGCCGCTCCCGCCACATTGGTCGCAACTTTGGCTGGCAGCTTGGTACGAAGCTGTAAGCAGGTTTTTTTTCGCCCCGGTTTTATTCACCACGTTTTTACTCACCACGGTCTTATTGCCTCGCAATATTTTTGTTTTGACCAGTGTGGCTGGATTTGATCGCATTAACCTGGAAAACTTTCTTAAGCCTTAGGGCTCAAAATCCAACACGAATGCGGCACTCAACGGGGGCCCAGTCGAGGTCACCAAGGAGCTCCTGGGCGCTCAACTCACTGCCCTGGGGCACGAGCCCCGCACTGGCTGCCATGGCACCGATCACGGCAGCAGCCGTCAAACCCCTGCTCCGATAACCCGCCAAGCCAGCCGATCCCTCCCGCTTGCAGAGCCGGTGGCCCGAACCATCCCGCCAAAGCGGCACGTGGCCGTAGCGCGGCGGGCCCGCACCCAGTTGGGCCATGACCGCCACCTGGGCTGCCGTGGAGCTCCAGAGGTCGTCGCCCCGCAGCACATCACTGATGCCCAGGGTCAATTCATCCACCGCTGTCGCGAGGTGATAGGCCAAAAATCCATCGGCGCGGCGGAGCACCACATCCCCCACCGCTTCAGGACCATCCACCTCGCCAGGTGCGCCGTAACGCTCGCGCCACCGGAGACGACCCCGAGGCACCCGCAGGCGCCAACTGGGCAGCCGTTGCTCCACCACGCCCCAGCCATGGGAGGCCCCTAGGCAAAAGCCCGGATAGACCGGGCTGGATCCATGGGGCGCGGAGATGTCCGCCAGCAAGCGCCGACTGCAACGGCAGGGGTAGAGCAGTCCCTCGCGCCGCAGGGCCGAAAGCACCGTGGCGTACAAGCCGCGCCGCCGGCTTTGCCAAATCACCGGCCCATCCCAATCGAGCCCGAGCCACTGCAAATCAGCCTGGATCGCCTCCGCAGCCCCCGCCCGGTTACGCGGGGTATCGAGATCGTCGAGCCGCAGCAGCCACTCGCCACCGTGGAGGCGCGCCTCCAGCCAACTCAACAGGGCCGTGCGCAAATTGCCCCGGTGCAGCTCGCCGGTGGGCGAGGGGGCAAAACGCCCCCGATAGCCCTGCTCCCGTTGCGAGAGGCCAGCCTGGATCTGGGCCGCCACATGGCTTGGCAGGCTTGGCAGCAGGGAAGGCAGGCCAGAAAACGTCATCAAAAAGCGGCCCTGTAGGGCCGCTGGGAACGCACGTGTCCGACTGCTAGGACCACGAAGTGGGAAAGCAGGGCAAAGCGATCGTGGACTGGTCGAGAAGGATCAACCCTGAACGCGGTCTTTGAACATTTTGCCGGCGGTGAAAGCAGGCACGCGCTTGGCAGGGATCTTGATTTTTTCGCCGGTTTTAGGGTTCAAACCCTGGCGGGCAGAACGCTCACGGGGCTCAAAGGAACCGAAACCGAGGATCGACACCTTCTTGCCTTCCACAACGGAATCAATGATGGTTTCGATGGCGGCATCGACGACTTGGGAGACATCGGTTTTGGTCAGCTCAGTACGAGCAGCCACCAGATTGACGAGATCAGCTTTGTTCATAGGAGCGGGAAACTTGGGAATCGGCGGTCAAGTGGTTGAGTCTTAGCCGGGAAGCCAAAAGCTCCTACCAGCCGCGGTTCTCGCCAATGGTATGGGCCTTCGCCGTTGTCTGCAACCCAAACCAATGCTGCCGCAGGGCTTCTGGTGATTATCCCCACCAAAACAAGACCTGAAAATCTCCCTCATTGATCTAAACGGAGACCCCAGCCAAATCGACCAAGTCCAGTTGGGCCAAGGCTTTTGCCCCGTCCATCACCAATTTCTCCCCCCGCAAAGCCCCGAGGCCCCCTCCGGTGGCAATCCACTGGGGACTTTGTAACGGCAACCAGTCCCTGAGGCGCCCCAGGCTCGCCAATTGGCGCGGCCAATGGAAGGTGCGCGCCGTGCGCAAGGGAGCGAGCTGGCCTGGGGCAACCGGCAGCAGCAAGCGACCACAAAACAGTCCATCGAGGCCCGCCGGATCAGTGGAGGAACCAACGCAGACATGCACCACGCTGGCCCCCGGGGTTGGGCCCGGCGTCCAGAGCATGCGCACCCCGGCCCCCAAGCGATGCTCCTCGGAGAAGGTGGTGAGTTGCTGGACCCCAGGCAGCAGATAGGCCTCCTGCTCCTGCACCAGCACCCGCCAGCCCAGGGCCTCCTGGAAACGGCGGCAGCGGCCATGGCCGTCACGGCTCGTCAGCACCAGGGTGCCTGGACCCACCGCTGCCGTGCGCTGCTCAAGCATGGCGAGATTCGCCTGGTTAAAAGCAGGACAATCCACCAACAGATCGCCGTCGCTGCCCAGGGCTTCCGCCTCGAGCAACCAACTGCTCCCCCCTTGGCTTTCCCGACTTGGGGCGAACAGCCACAGTCCTGGTCGGATCGCTACCGGCGGCCGACCAACGTCGGAGGAAAGGGTTTGCACAGAAATGGAGGCTGAGCCACGATCAGCTGCCTAGTTTGTGGGAGCCCAGGCCCAGCCTGTTGTCTTCGCTGCCACCCATCCATCTCGGTCGCCCCTGGCCCCTGGGGGCCACCCCCACCCAGCGGGGGGTGAATTTCTCGGTCGTCGCCCCCCTGGCCACCAGGGTGGAACTCCTGCTGTTTGGCCACGGCGAAGCCCTGGAACCCCAGCGGGTGGTGGAGCTCGACCTGCACCACCGCTCTGCCGACCACTGGCACGTGGAAGTGGAGGGTGTGGGCCTTGGCTGCTGCTACGGCTATCGGGTCTTTGGCCCCCTGCAGGCCGGCGGCCATGGCTTCAACCCTTCCAAGGTGCTGCTCGACCCCTGTGCCCGGGCCATTGCTGGCTGGCAGGGCTACCAGAGGGCGGCGGCCGTGGGGGCAGCCCCAAACACGGGCTCCTGCCTCAAGGGCGTGGTCACGGATCGGGACCCTTTTGATTTCACCAGGGCCCCCAGGCCTCGCCACAGCTGGCAAAAAACCCTGATTTATGAATTGCACGTCGCCGGCTTCAGCCAGGGGGAGGGCTCCCCGGTGCCGCCGGAACGGCAAGGGACGCTCCTCGGACTGATCGACACAATTCCCTATCTCCAGGAGCTGGGCATCACCGCCGTGGAGCTCCTGCCGGTGATGGCCTTCTGCCCCCACGATGCCCCGCCTGGGCGGCAGAACTACTGGGGCTACAGCCCCCTGAGCTGGATGGCCCCCCACCCTGGCTACCTCGTTGGCGACGACCCCCTGACCGCACGCCAACAGGTGCGCGACCTGGTGAGCGCCTGTCACCAGGCGGGGATCGAGGTGATCCTGGATGTGGTGTACAACCACACCACCGAGGGCAATCAAGCCGGCCCCACCCTGAGCTGGCGGGGCTTCTGCGACCCCCTCTACTACCAGCAGAACGCCAAGGGCGACTACCAGGACGTCAGTGGCTGCGGCAACACCATTGCGGCCAATCGCCCCCTGGTGCGGCGGCTCATCCTCGAATCCCTGCGCTGCTGGGCCACGGAACTGGGCATTGATGGCTTCCGCTTCGACCTGGGCATCGCCCTGAGCCGCGGCGAAGAACTGGCTCCCCTCGATCACCCCCCGCTGTTTGAAGAGATGGAGGCCGATCCTGAGTTGGTCGACCTGAAATTGATCAGTGAGCCCTGGGATTGCGGCGGCCTCTACAAATTGGCCGACTTTCCTGCCCGCCGCGTGGCCACCTGGAATGGCCGCTTCCGAGACGACGTCCGCCGCTTCTGGAATGGCGACGACAAGACCTGCTGGGCGATGGGACAACGGCTAGCTGGCAGCCCCGACCTCTACACAAAAGCGCCGGCCCGGCCCGGCCAGTGCATCACCTTCCTCACCGCCCACGACGGCTTCACCCTGGCCGACCTGGTGAGCTTCAGCCGCAAACACAACCTCGCCAACGGGGAGGACAACCGCGACGGGGACAACCACAACAACAGCGGCCATTGGGGCGTGGAGGGCCCCAGCAGTGATCCTGCTATCACCACCCTGCGCAACCGCCAGCAACGCAATCTGTTGAGCAGTTTGCTGCTCGCCCCTGGCGTGCCCATGCTGCTGATGGGCGATGAGGTGCGCCGCAGCCAAGGGGGCAACAACAACTCCTGGTGCCAGAACAACCCCCTAGGTTGGATGCACTGGCAAGCCGACCAGGGCGATGCCGACCTGCGCACCTTCCTCCAGCGCCTGATCACGTTGCGGAGCCACCTGGCCGGACTCCTCAACCCGGAACTCGCCCATCCCGAGCAGGGAGCCCCCCAGGGCCCTGAAGAGCCAGACCTCTGGCGCCAATGGCATGGCGTGGAGCTCAACAAACCCGATTGGGCCAGCTGGTCCCACACCCTGGCCTGGACCTTGAACCACCGCAGCCAGGGCCCGCTGCTCTGGTGCGGGATGAATGCCTACGGCAAGGCGATCCACTTCGACCTGCCGACCTGCCCTTCCGGGTGGCTGCGGGCCATCGACACCGGCCTGCCCGCCGGCGAAGACCTACCCGCCGAACCCGAACCCTGGCACCCTCCCAGCGCACCGCTGGAAAGCCGCAGCGTGATGCTGTTGGTGGCCAGGCCGCTCCTGGAAGGGGTAAGTCATAAAGCGGGCGGCGGGAATCGAACCCGCATCATCAGCTTGGAAGGCTGAGGTTTTACCACTAAACTACGCCCGCAGCAGTGCAAACGTACCAATGAAGGTATGGCCTGCCAGCCCCTCGCAGCGAAATCCTCGGCGCGAGCTGCAGCATTATGGCCTCCGCTTTACCCAAATCCAGGAGTTAGCCCCCCTTGGCCATCACCGATGCCGCCGACCTGCGGGGTTTTCGCCGCCAGCAACTGCTCTGGTCCTATGGCTTAGGTGATGCCGGAACCGGCATGGCCGCATCCCTGATCGGCTTCTATCTGTTTATCTTTTACACCGCCGCCGCCGGCCTACCGCCTTGGATGGCCGGCCTGGTGCTGATGATCGCCCGCCTTTGGGATGCCCTCAACGACCCCCTGGTCGGCTGGCTTAGCGACAAAACAACAACCCGATGGGGGCCGCGGATCCCCTGGATCCTGGTGTGTGCCATTCCCTTGGGCGCCGCCATGGCAGGCATGTGGTGGCTGCCGCCCGGCCCCGTATGGGTGAAGTTTGCGGTGTTTGTGGCCATTTCGATCGGGGCCAACACCCTCTACACCTGCGTCAACCTTCCCTATGCCGCCCTCGCCGCCGAGCTGACCACCGACGTGGGGCTGCGAACCCGCTTGAACACGGTGCGATTCACCGGTTCGATCCTGGCCAGCCTGCTGGGGATTGTGATTGGAGCCCTGCTCCTCGGTGACCACGACAACCCGGCCAAGTATTGGCAGATGGGGATCCTTTCTGGCGTGGTGGTGGCCATCGCCAGCCTGCTCTGTGGCTGGGGCCTCGCCCCTGCGGCCCGCAATTGCCAAAAGCCGATCAGCCAAGCCGGCACCACCAGGCGACTGCTCAAGCGGGTGCGCCAAAACCGTCGCTTCATCATGGTTTTGGGGCTCTATCTCCTGCTCTGGTGCGCCCTGCAGATCATGCAAACCGCCGCGCTGATCTACCTGCCCGTGGTGATGCACCTCCCCGAGGGCTGGAGCAATTGGATCCTGTTGCCCTTCCTGGTGAGCACCCTGGGTGGTCTTTGGGTGTGGAACGCCGTGGCCCAAAGCCATGGCCGCATCAGGGCCCTGCAATGGGGGTCAGGGCTTTGGATTTTGGCCTGCACCATGGCCATGCTGATCCCACCTCTCGATGCGGCGATCGCCCCCACGGGATCGGCCAGCAATGCGGTGCGGCTGGCCCTCCTGCTGCTCACCATTGTGGTAGCGGGTACCGGTGCCTCCACGGCCTACCTGATTCCCTGGGCCCTACTGCCCGATGCGATCGATGCGGATTCGGAAAAACCCGCTGGCCAGTACAGCGCCTGGATGGTGCTCGCCCAAAAAATCTGTATCAGCTTGGCCCTGTTTTTCTTTGGCAACCTGATGAGCTTCAGCGGTTATGTGGCGGCCCAAGTCATGGACCAACCCAACAGCGCCCTGATCGCCATTCGCTTGTGCATGGGCTTGATCCCCGCCATCCTGGTCGTACTGGGGCTTGTGGTGATGCGACGCTGGCCCGAGAAAGGCCTGCATCTCAGCCCCCACCTTTCATGAGCCACCACCTTTCATGAGCCAAGTTTTGTCATGAGTGGTTTTTCCCGATCCCCACGTCGGATCCGAGCCCCCCGCTGGCTACGGCG
>CANHGA010000081.1 GCA_947460085.1 Synechococcaceae cyanobacterium | reverse complement strand
AGGCTGCCATCGAGAAAAAGGGAACGCCAGCCTCACCGGCAATCGCCCGGGCCAAAAGGGTCTTACCCGTGCCTGGAGGCCCCACCAGGAGCACACCTTTGGGGATCTTGGCGCCAACGGCGGTGAACTGTTCAGGCGAGCGCAAGAAGGTGACCACCTCGGTGAGTTCCTCTTTGGCCTCGGCGATTCCGGCCACGTCTTCAAAGCGCACGGCCACGCTGCCTTCGGCCTGGAGCCTGGGCTTGCTGCTGCCAAAGCCCATGGCCCGGTTTGCAACCTGGGCGGAACGGCGGATCAGCAGGGCCAAACCGCCGAGCAACAACACCACCAACAGGCCATTGGCGACCATGCCGGCCATGGCTCCATCCTGGCGGTCATCCCGCACGGTGAGGGGCACCTTGGCCTTCTCCGCACTGCGCAGCAGGAGCTGGTCGTTGCTGAAAACTGGCACCTGGGCCTGGCGGCCATCCTCAAAACGCACCCGCACCTCGCGCTGGCGCAGGGAGAGCTCCAAATCCTTCACCTTGCCGCTGCGTAAATCCCGCAGCAAATCGCTGTAGGAGGGCGCAGCCGGGGCAGATGACTGCCCAGCAGGTGATTGGATTGCCTTGAACAGGCCCGGGCGGGTGGGGGCCGGATCAGAAGCCGGCGCAGGAGAAAGGCTGTCGCTCACTAAAAACCGACTTTGATCGGAGCTTAGCCATTTGACGAAAGGCAAGGCTGCAGCGGAAGATCAGTGTTTGGTATGAGTGATCTGGGATGGCTGTTCCCAAGAAGAAAACGTCCAAGGGCAAGCGCAACCAGCGCCATGCCACCTGGAAAGGCAAGGCTGCCATCGCAGCCCAAAAGGCCCTCTCGATCGGCAAGGCCGTTTTGAGTGGCCGGGCCCAGGGCTTCGTTTATCCCATGGATGAAGCAGCCGAAGACAGCGACAGCTGAATTCAGCGTTAAGCATTCAGCAGCCAATGCTGATGCAGCGCCTCCGTCCATTGAGTTGGGCGGAGGCTTTTGCTATTGCCGTTAATGGTTCTTGATAGAGCCGGGGGGGCAACGACGCCAGGCTTGAGCGCACCAACCGATCGAGTTCGGCTGGCTTGAGCCAGCCGTCGGCCTTGTGTTGTCGGCGTTGCAGGCGGCGCTGCCGGGCTTCGGCTTGAAAGCGCCAACGCCTTGGCAACCCCCAATCAACAGGGCGCAGCACCCAGAGCCCATCGCAGAGATCAAAGAGCGGGCCATAGGCCTCCAGCTGGCGATCCCAGTGGGGCAGCCAGGCTGCTTCCTTGGCGAGCAATGGCGGCAAGCCCGCAGCCAACTCCATGCCAGGTGCAACCCCAGCCGCCCGCAGACCGGCAGCACCGAGGGGGCGGCAACCCATCAGCCAGCCCTCAAGCACCAAGGCATCGCTGACTTCCGCTTCGCTGACGGGTGATTCCACCACCCGATCGCCGGCGCCATCGCGGAGGGTTTTATCGAACCGGGGGAGCTGCAGCCCCCCCCCTGATCGCCAATGCCGCAGCCGCTGCACCAGCAGGGGGGCATCGTGGCTTCCAGGAGGCACCCGATTCACCCCGAAGGGGTTGCCCGCCATCGCCTCCAGACGCTGCTGCCACGGCAGATAGGCATCGTCGATCGAGGCCACCGCCAACCGCAAGCCACGCCCTTGTGCCAGGCCGATCAGTTGCTGGCAAAAACGACTTTTCCCCGCCCCCACCGGGCCATTGAGCGCCAGCAGGGGGCGGTGGCCCGAGGCAACCAGTCCTTCCATTTGGTCGAGCATGGGCATGGCCAAGCCCTCCAGCAACAGCGGATCCATGGCTTGAGGATCTATGGGGAACTCCACCGGGAGATGCTCCGCTCAAGAACCGAGCTTGAAGGCTTCAAGCACCACCGCATAAACCAAGCCAATACGCAGGTTGTCGGTGATCACCCAAGCGAGCCCAGGGGTTTGGGAAACCAGGCGGCCGCGGAGGCGCACAAGCAGTTCCAGCAGCACGACCAGGGCCAACACGAGGGCCGGACGCCCGCCCGGGAAGACGAGCAAGAAATAGGCCGTCAGATTGCTGCCGAGGTAAAACCCCACCAACAGCGCCAGGAGCACGGCGCTGCGATGGCGCCAATTGCCCCGCCAGTTGCCAAGCACCACGGCAGCGAGCCGTTCACTAAAACGCTGAAACCTGGTGCGTTGAAACCTGGTGGACTGGATCGGCAGGCGAGTCACCGCATCGACTCCAAGTAGGAGAGCGTGATCCGTCCATCCTGGCAAGGCGGTCCCTGGAGCACCTGGGCCCCATCACCCAATTGGTCGACGACGGCACCAGCCCCCGCAAAACGCCCAACCGGTTCCTGGGCGCTGTAATGGCTCAGGCTCACCACACAAGCCAGCCCGGCCCCAACGGCGGCCGTTAGACCGGCGCTGGAGTCCTCAATGGCGCAGGCCTCTCTGGGCTCAAGATGCAGCAATTCCAGGGCCATTCGATAGGCCTCGGGATGCGGTTTTTTTCGGGCCACATCCCCTCCGCAAACCCAGACATCAAAGGCCCCAAGCAGGTCGGCAAACAGCTGTCTGGCCAGGGCATCGACCGCCCCTCGGCCGCTGGTGGTCACAATCGCCTGGCGTAAACCCGCTGCCGCCGCGGCTTCGATAAGGGTCCGCACCCCGGGGCGGAGCGCCAACGTCCCCTCCGCCACCAGGGCGGCGTAATGGCGCTGCTTGCTGGCATGGAGCGCTGCCACCCGCTGGGGATCGGGGGGCTGGCCCTCATGGCGGGTGAGATAGGCACCAAGACGCTCAGCGCCTCCGGTAATGGCTAATAGCTCGCCATAAGCTTCCACATCCCAATGGGCCGATAACCCCGCCTGGCGGAAGGCCCGGTTGAACGCCCTGCGGTGGCCATCGCGCTCGGTTTCAGCGAGGGTGCCATCCACATCCCAAAGCAGGGCAGAGAACCCCATTGGGAGCGGCGCGAGTGGACCCAAACTACGGGGAGGTCGGTGCTGGGATGGCGCCGCAGAATGGCCAGGTCTTTGCCCCCTATCCGTTGCTCCCTGCGCTCCACGAGCAACGCTGGCAATTGCCAACCCCCCTGCCCCTCGACGGCAGCCTCGATGCCCTCAATGGCCCAGGCCAGCCCGCCCTACCGGCCCCCCTGCTGGCCCTGTTGTGGCGGCGGGGCTTTTGCACGGCCGAAAGCGTTGAGGCCCTGCTCGAACCACCAAACGCCCCAGCGGCCAAAGGCCACTTTCCCGACCTAGCCAAGGCGGTCAAGCGGCTGCGCGGGGCCTGTGCGGCAGGCGAGAGCCTGGCCATCTGCGGTGACTATGACGCCGATGGCATGACCAGCACGGCCTTGCTGGTGGGGGTCTTGCAACGGCTAGGGGCCGAGCCGGTTGCGGCCATTCCTAGTCGCATGGAGGAGGGCTATGGATTGAATGCCGCCATGGTGGACCGGCTTGCGGCCGAGGGGATCCGACTGCTGATCACCGTCGACAACGGGGTTTCCGCCCAAGAAGCCCTGGAGCGGGCCGAGGATCTGGGCGTGGAGGTGATCCTCACGGACCACCACACGCTCCCTGCCCAGATGCCACCGCACCTGGCCCTGCTGCATCCGGAGCGAACCCCAGCTGATTCGCCCTACCGGGGGTTGGCGGGGGTTGGATTGGCCTATGTGCTCGCAGCAGCGCTCTGCCAGAGCCTCAAGCGTCAAGACGGGCTCGAAGTGGCCCGAAACCTCTTTTGCATCGGCACCATCGCCGACATGGCCCCCTTGGTGGGGGTGAATCGTCGCTGGCTCATCGATGGGCTGCCCCACCTGGCCAAGAGCCCCCTGGCGGGTCTGCAAGCGCTGCAGCAATTGGCCGGACTCGATGACAGTCCCCTGGATGCCCAGGCCGTGGGTTTCCAAATCGCGCCACGCATCAATGCGGTGGGGCGCCTGGGGGATCCCCAATTGGTGGTGGAGCTGCTCACCACCCAGGACACCACCAGGGCCCTGGAATTGGCCCGGGAGTGTGAAGGCCTCAACCGACAACGGCGGGAGCTCTGCAGTGCCATCGAAGCGGAGGCCCTGGCCCTGTTGGACGCCGATGGCCCCCAGCGCCCCCCATTTCTGTTGCTGGCCCAAAACCATTGGCACCACGGCGTCATCGGCATCGTGGCGGCCCGCCTGGTCGACCGTTATGGCCTGCCGGCTGCCCTTTTGGCCGGCGAAGGTAATGGCCGGTTGCGGGCCTCGGTGCGCTCACCCAAGGGATTTGCGGTGGATCAGGCCCTCAAGCAATGCGCAGCGCTCCTCGAGCGCTTTGGGGGCCACCCCGCCGCCGGTGGCTTCACCATCAAGGCCGAGAGGGTTGCCGAATTGCATGACCAGCTCAATGGTTTGGCCCAGAGTTGGCTGGAAACAACGGGCAGGGGCAACCCTGTTGAACCCGAGGCCCTGCTCCGCTTCGAGCAGATTGACCGCGATTTTTACCACCAACTGCAACGGCTCGAACCCTTTGGGATCGGCCATCCCCAGCCCCTGTTTTGGAGTGCTGGTTGCCGCGTTGTCTCCCAAAAATTGCTGCGGGGGGGGCACCTGCAATTGGAATTGGAACAGCAGGCGAACCAACTCCGGGCCATGGGATGGCGCTGGCAAGGGGAAGCCAACCTGCCCGCCTGCGTGGACGTGGCCTACCGCTTGAAGCAGGACTCCTGGCAAGGCCAGACCCGACTCCAGCTCGAGCTGGTTGGGGTACGGCCCAACTCCGGGGCCGATGGCACCAGGGAAGTGGTGCTCAGACGCCGCGAGCGCACCTATTGGTGCCGCATCGAGGGGGATGGATGGGTCGTGCGCAATGCGGCCGGGGATGAGATCCGCAGCGACAATGCGGCCATGGAGCAACATCCCTACATTCGGTCCCTGCTTCAAGAAGCGGCCATGGCCCTGGGTTTGGTGGCCTGATGGAGAGCCTGTTGAACGCCAAGGCTTTAAGCGAAAACCCCTCCAAGAAAGGCCAACCCGAGGAAGGCCAGCCCAAGGACGACCCCTTCAGGGCGGTTCGGCTCAAACGCCCCCTGGCCACCCTGCTGCAGCTGGGGCTGTTTGGTGGGGCCGTGGGGGTGGCCTGCCTGCCCCTCAACATTGTTGATAGCTGGCAGGCCCATCTTCTGCATGGCCTACCTGGCTTTAACAATCAGGCATGGCACCTGGGCAACCTGGTCCAAGCGCTGGCACCCGTGGTGGTGATGCCCCTGTTGCTGTGGCTCCAGGCGGGGCGCTTCAAATCGGGGGCCGGATCAGGCATCCCCCAAACCATCGAGAGCATTGAGGAGCCAGGTTCAGCCAGCACCTTGCTTGGTTTGAAACCCACCCTCCAGCGGCTTTCGCTTTGGACCACCGCGAGCCTTGCCCTGATGCCCCTCGGGCGAGAGGGTCCCGTGGTGCAAGTGGGTGCCTCCGTGGCCCTTGCCCTCAAGAAACGGTTCCCACGGCTGTTGGCAGGATTCAGCGAAACGAACCTGGTGACCATTGGCGCCGGAGCCGGCCTGGCTGGCGGTTTCAACAGCCCCCTGATGGGCACCGTTTTTGTGTTTGAAGAGCTAACTGGGCGCTTCCTGCCCTCGGTTGTGTGGCCGGCCCTGGTGGTGTGCCTGGCGGCCGCGCTGGTGAGCAATCTCACGGGCACGCCGTTGTTCATCCTGGGCCTGATCCAGGCCCCAGAGGCAGAGTGGGTGCAGCTGGTCCTTGCGCTTCCCGTGGGCTTGGTGGGAGGCTGGCTCGGCGGATTGTTTGCCCGACTGCTCTTCCAGACAACAGCTTGGCTACGGCCGAGGGTCAACCGCAGGCCCCTGGCCTGGGGCTTGGCCCTGGGGGGCTGCCTGGCCCTGATTGCGGTGCTGAGCGGTGGCCTGAGTGGCGGCGATGGCGAAGCCCTGATGGGCCACCTGCTGGGCGATGGCGGAAGCTTGCCCGTACCGGGATCTCCAATCGATCTGATCGGCTGGGGGCTTCTGCTTGCCGCCCGGCTCGTGGCGCCCGTGCTTGCCCTCGGCGCCGGAATTCCCGGGGGGCTGATCGATCCGGCCTTGGCGATTGGCGCCGTGTTTGGCAGTGGCAGCCTTGAGTTGCTGGGGGGCAACGGTCAATTGGGATTGGCCCTGGGTATGGCGGCCGGCCTGGCCGGTGCCACCCAACTGCCCTTGATGACCATTCTGTTTTCCCTTCGGATGATGGGCGATCAGCAATGGCTCTTCGGCATGCTGCTGAGCGCCGTGATTGGGGCCGTGGTTGGGCGCAAAATCCAGCCTGAGCCCATCTATCACGCCCTCTGGGGTCTGGGCAAAAAGCCAATCAAAAGCCCGGCACCCTAGGGAGCACCGGGCTCAGGGACTCAAAGACCTGGGGCTTCAGGCCTAGAGAGCTCCGCGGCGATAGAAGAGCAGGAAGATCACGGCTGGGCCGGCAAGGGTGATGAGGGCGAGGGCCGCGAAGTTGGCGATCAGATGAATGTCGATACCCATGGGGAGCCGGTTCGTTAGCGCTTCGATCAGGATAGAAGTCCAGGCCAGCAGTCCACAAGGGTCCGGTGGCCACTGTGATGGCTTGTCACGTCGCCCTTGCGACCATTTGGCACGTCGCCCCTGCGACCATTTGGCATTGCGATGCTTCCGTTGTGGCTCAATAGGCGGAAGCGGAAGCAGCTGGGATGGCTTGTACCAAGGAGCAGTGGCAGTGCATCAGCCAGTGCGGGTCCTGCTGCCGCCTGGATCCGGGCGAACGCCAGGACGCCCTTGGGGCCCTAAGCGACTCCCAGCGGGAGCTCTACCTCTCGATGGTGGGAGCCGATGGCTGGTGCATCCACTTCAACACCGGTTCCCGCAGCTGCAACATCTACGACACCCGCCCAGATTTCTGCCGTGTCAGCAATTTGATGAGCCTGTTTGGAGATAGCCCAGATGGGGATCCAGGCGATGCCGACCGCTTCGCGATTAACTGCTGCAAGCAACAAATCCGCAGCGAGCATGGCGGCCGTGGCAGGGTGATGCGCCGATTCCTCAGGGCGATCCGCCGGCAGCCATGAGTCCCGATCCCGAAGCCAGCCCGAACCAGGAACCAACTCGACCAGCTCAACAAGACCAACCCGACCAGCCTGGCCAACCAGACAAGCCTGACCAGCCAGACACGGGCGCCCCAATCCGGGAGAACGGTTCGGCACCCGCCTGGGGCTTGGCCTTCATCACCACCTTCACCACGGTCTTTTTGGCTGAATTGGGCGACAAGACCCAATTGGCTGCCCTGTTGCTCTCTGCCCAGTCCGGCAAGCCTGGGGTGGTGTTCATTGGAGCCTCCCTGGCCCTGATCTGCTCCAGCTTGGTTGGTGTGCTGCTGGGCCGGTGGCTCTCCAAGCTGATGCCCCCCCAACAACTGGAACGGTTGGCCGGGATCTTGATGGTGGCCCTAGGCCTCTGGCTGGGACGGCAGGCGGTCGTGGCCCTGGCACCCGAATCCCTTCCCCTGACCTGATACAGACCCATTGACTTGAACCACAACCATGGACCTCGCCCTACTCGCCTCCACATTTGTCACGGTTTTTCTGGCCGAATTGGGCGATAAAACCCAATTGGCGATCGTCACGATCAGCGGCACCTCAGCCCGACCCGGGGCCGTCTTTGCTGGGAGCTCCGCAGCCTTGGTGTTGGCCAGCCTGCTCGGGGCCGCCGCTGGTGGTTCCCTCTCGGCGGTGATCCCAACCAATGCCCTGCAGTTGGCCGCCTCGGTGGGATTTTTGGTGATTGGGCTGCGCCTGATCCAACGCTCCAGCGCCGGCTCGGAGGCTGGGGATGGGGCAGAAACCTAAGGGTCCGTAGACCCCCTAATGTGGTGTACAGAGGCCTGGCGGCCGTGGGCATCGCTCCGAGCCCAGACTGCCCAGCCCGATTCCCCACCATGTTGCGCCCTTTCGGGCCTCCCGCGGTGGTCCCCCTCCAACCAGCTGACCAAGCCGATGAAGTTCACGGTCGCCGACCTGCTCGACCAGCTTCCCGCCGAAGAAGCCCTACCCATTGCCAAGCTGGAAAAGGCGCTTGGCCTCAGCCAAAAAGCCGAGAAGCAGCAACTGCGGATCGGTGTGGATGGTCTGATCAAGCTTGGGGTTGTCCAGGAAATTGAAGACGGCATCCAGCGCCGGGTAGACCCGGAGCTGATTCCCGCCAGGTTGCGGTGCTCGAGCAAGGGCTTTTGTTTTGCCCTGCGGGAGGACGGTGGCGAAGACATCTACATCCGCGACCACCAGCTCAACCACGCCTGGAATGGCGACCGGGTGCTCGTCAAGGTGACCCGGGAAGGGGGGCGGCGCCGCTCACCGGAAGGTGGCGTGCAATGCATTCT
>CANHGA010000080.1 GCA_947460085.1 Synechococcaceae cyanobacterium | reverse complement strand
CCTCCCGCCAAAATTAAATTGATTACATGACGGTCAATTTCTAAGGTATTTTGTCTCGCGGCATCCAATAGCGATTCCAGAATGTGGGCTAGGTTTTTAATGGGATCGAGTGCTAGAAAGCCTGCTCCCCCCTTGAATGTATGGAAGGCCCGAAACACCTGGTTGAGTGTTTCTCGATGGTCTGGTTGCTCCTCCAGGACCAAAATGCCCTGTTCCACCTGGCTGAGTAGATCACGGCCTTCGTTGCAGAACTCGTTCAGTAATTCCAGGTCGTCTTTGTTGTCTACTGTGATCCTCAAGGAAGGCTCCGTCGCCCGCTCTTCTTCCCTGGTCCCTGTGGTCTCTTCCAGTGAGGGAGTCACCCTTGGCTCTTCTGGCTGGGGCTGGTCTGCGTAAAAGGCCTTTTCTAGGGCCAGGTACTGTTTTTGCAGGGTCTCGACTTCTCCCTGTCCAATGTCGGAGCTTTCGGCTGCCAGGGGCACCAGGGAACCAAGCAGTTCAGCTATCGGTTCCGCTAGCGAGGCGTTCTGGTGCCCTTGGCAAGCTTGCTTCAGCTGGCGAAGCGCGTCCAGCATGGTGACAATGCTCTGCTTCCCACCTGTGGCGGCAAAGGCAAGCTCCAGGGCGATTTCCTGCAGAAGCTCTTCAGTTGTTGTGTTATGCAGGGTCATCCTGATCAGTGGCGCATACGTTGTTGCCCATGGGCCAGCGATTGATGCGCGGATCCGAAGCGTTTTCTAACGGGCTTTGCGGCTTAGGGCAATTGTTCTGTCCAATCTGCTGTGCCTGTTAGGTTCCTGGCCTCGATCCACTTAGGCGCCGAGGAAGAGTCGCCGCATCTTGTGGAGTAGATCGTTGCTCTGTTTAAGCTGACTTTCTGGGGTTAGTTTGAGGAGTTCCCCCCTCCGCTTGCTGATGATTTCTGCCAGTATCTCCATGACGGCAGGATCATGTTCAATCAAGGGTCGAAGGTCTGCCCTCTCCACTTCGAGTAGCACGCACTGCTCCAGGGCCTTGACCGTGGCACTGCGCGGTTCTTCATTGAAGACGCTCATTTCCCCAAAGATCGATGGGGCATCCAGTTGGGCTAATTGTCGGACTTCGCCACCAGCCAAGGTTTTAATCACTGCAACTTTGCCGCGCACTATCTGAAAAAGGGTGTCTCCCGCATCGTTTTCTGACACGATCTGTTCACCTTCCGCAAAACGAATGCAGCGGGTTAGGTTTGCTAGATTTTCGAGTTCTGGTTCGCTCAGGTGAGAGAAGAGAGTGCTATTTCGTAGAATGTTGACTTTGTCTTTTAGGGTGTAGTTTCCTGCCTCTTCAGGCTGAGAGGGTCCCTCTCGCAATTTGAATTCTCTTACGGGGAATGGCACCCTTTGGCCAATTCGCTCTAGGGAGTACCAGATTTGGCTCAGGAGTTCTCCCCTGAGGTCGTCGTAGCCAATATCAGTTGGATCTTCTTGCCATACTTCCAGCTCGTAGGTGATTCCGAAATCATGATAGGAATAGACAATTGCCTGTGGTTCTGGTTTTGCCAGCACCAACGGGCTGCGTTCAGCAACCTGTAGCAGTAACTCCGTTGCTTGATTGGGAGGAAGTTCCCGATCAAGATGGATATGGATCTCCCTCGCGATCGGTCCTTTGGGACTGAATTTTCGCATCGCCTTCTGCCAAATTTCATTGTTTGGCATGGTGATTAGCGCCCCGTGAACATGCCGTAATCGGGTGCTGAGCAAAGTGAGTGAATCGACCCACCCGTTGATTCCGTCCCCGAGCTCGATGTAATCACCTTCCTCGAAAGGACTCTCGACCCGCAGCATGATGCCTGCGAATAGGTCTTTTAGGGCTTCCTGGGCGGCTAGTCCAATCACCGCCGTGAGGATGGCAGAGGTCGTGACCAGGCCAACAACGTTGATCTGGGCGGCCTCCTGCACCACCACCAGGCTGAGGACCGCCCCAACGGATAGGGCGGCGAGGTCTCGCAGAATTTTCGGGGGATGGGGCCACCAGCGGATTGGGCTTGGGAGTTCTAAGCAGAGCCAGAACAACAGCTGCAGGCCTGCGTACCAGCGACTGAGCTGGAGCACCGAATCGAACCAAATTTTGTTTTCGGTCGTTACCCAACTGGCTGGAAGATTGAAGTGAAAGATCCAGATCAGGATCGCTGCGCTCGGCAGTACTAGGGGCACTGGAGCAAGCCGGGTCCGTAGACAGGCAAACCTGAGTGCGACCAGGATCGCCTCGAGCCCCAGTCCACTCAGTAGCACTCTCATGTCGACCATTGATCTGGTTACTTGGGGCGGAGGTGCATTCCGGGAGCTTGATTCATCAAGCGATGGCTACGGCACAGATTCCCCATAAAACCTTGCAAATCAAATGCAGGCTCTGATCGGTATCCAGACTGATGGCTTTTTTGCATTTGAGCGTGTCGATCACAAAGTGGGCAATAAATTCTGCTGCGCCCAGCAAGGGCATCCCGGTAATCAATGCGACGGCGAGGGCGTGGGTGCCGCAATGGCCTGCCATCCAGTAGCGCCACGGCACGCCGACAACATGACTTCCGGGACATTTGCCAAGGGCTACTTTGTCGGTTTGGAGGGGAAAATCGCAAAGGAAATGGGCGAATCCCATCACCAGAATTAAGCCCAATAACGACGAGCCCATTGTTGATAGGCCGATGAGATGGGACCCTCCACTGATTGATCCTGCGCTGCCAATGGGACCTGTGGCCTGTATCGGGGCGCCGAGAAGGGCTAGCAGGGCAAGCATGTCAAGGGGCACCCTGAGGTCTTTTCTGCTGATTTCACCCTAGCGGGCCTGGGTGCTCTGGCTAGGGGAGCGTTGTGGGCTCCGTGCGTCTTTGTGATGAGCCAATGCCGTGATGCTCACCATGGCTTCCCATCATGGGTATCCCTCCCGATGTATGGCGATGGACCGTGTTTTGCTGCCTGGGTTGTCCGGCAAGGGGCTTAGCCTGCTTTTTTTGGTGCTTGGGGCTGGGGTTGCTTCTCCCCCTAGGGCTGAAGCGCAGACGGCCGCTCCCCGTTGTGATGGCACCTTGTTGGAGGTTCGGGGCGACGCTGAACAGCAGCGGGCTACCCAGCGGTTGCGTTTTTCGTTGGCTCTGGAATCAGAGGCCGGAACTGCAGATGGCGCTTTACGGGAGCTGCAAGGTCGGCTGGCTGCCCTCAGGCAGATTTTGCTGGGGTTCCAGGTGCAGGATCTGCGGGTGACCTCTCCGGCAACTTGGCAGCGGCCTGCTGAGCGGGACCGCCCAGCGCTTGTGCAGGCCAGTCTTCAAGTTCAGGGCCTGCTGGCCCCCACACGCCTTCAACCCCTTATCCGCCAGGTGGGTGCTTTGCCGGGGGTGCGGTTGGCTCCGGTGGTGGCAGAGGCCGATCAATCTGTCAATCGACAAGCACGCCAGCGTTTGCTCCGCGCTGGTTACCAGGATGCTTTGGCTCAGGCCCGTGGGATCGCAGCCGCCATTGGCTTGGGAACGGTTCGGCCGATCGAAGTACAGCTTGATGGCGGTGGTCCCGTGATGATGCGGGCCATGGCGGAGCCATCGGTGCCTTCGTTTGACCCGGTCGAACTCCCCCAGCCCACCGACCGCATCAGCTTGCGGGTGCGCTTTTGCGCACGCTGAGTTGACCAAGACCTCTTCAAGCCCTGGCGAACCGTTAGTCAAAATAGCGACATGATTTTCAAGTGGCTTCAGGTAGTATTGATTGAATTGCTTGGTCTTTATGGTGGTTGCGCGACGTGAATCCAAAAGGTTGCTGGCCCGGATTGAATCACGCTTTGAATCCGTGTTGTGGAAATTTCGCCTCATTGCGATCTTGCCCGTTTTGATGACCGCAATTAGTAGTTTTGCGACCTTTATTTTGGGAACAAGGGAAACCCTGAATTCCCTTGGCTACATGTTTGAGGCTGGTAGCTTGGGTAAGGATTTCGTGCCCATTGTTCTTGGTGGTTTTGTGGGCGGAGTTGATCTGTACTTGGTGGGTATTGCCTTGTTGATTTTTAGCTACGGAACCTATGAGCTGCTGATTTCATCCATTGACCCCGCCCGGGAAGCGGACGCGATTAATTTCAAGGGTTTGCTGGATGTTCAGAGCCTTGATGATTTAAAGGAAAAGCTTGTCAAGGTCTTGGTTGTGGCTTTGTTGGTATTTGCTTTTAAGTCAATGATAGTTTTGAAAATTACTGATGGCCTGAGCTTGCTTTATTATTGCGTGGCGCTTTTGTTGTTGTCTCTTTGCGCTTTCTTGATGGGTCGGTTGGGTCATCCAAAGCCTTGAAACTCAAGACTTTGATTTGTATCTCATTGCTATCAACTCATGATTGGCGTGATTAGAGCGCCTCGTCCTTCAGGCCTGGTTTAGCCCTGCTGATAGGTGGTTTGCCTGAGACTGGTTTCCAGGTGGTCCATCAGCCTGCGGGCATCGCTGATCTTCAGGTCACCCCGTTGGATGGCGGCTTCGCTGGCGACGCGGAGGCGTTCCAGCAGGAGTTCGGGGTTGTGTTCCATGGCTTCGAGCACCTCGGCATTGGTGTTGCCCCGCACCACGTGGTCGAGTTGGTAACCGCCGTCTTGGGTGAGTCGAATGTGCACGGCATTGGTGGTGCCAAACAGGTTGTGCAGGTTGCCCATCACTTCCTGGTAGGCCCCGCCCAGGAACATGCCGATCCAGTAGGGCTCGCCTGGTTGAAGCGGATGGAGTTCGAGGAGGGGTTTGGCCTGGCCCTGGCCAATGAACCGGGCCAGTTTCCCATCGGAATCGCAGGTGAGGTCAGCAAAGTGGCCCAGTTGGGTGGGCGCTTCATCCAGCCGGTGGATGGGCATCACGGGAAAGAGCTGCTCGATCGCCCAGGTGTCGGGGGCGGAGCGAAAAACCGAGAGATTGGCGTAATAGGTGCTGGCCAGCGCGGCGCTCAGGGCCTTGAGTTCCTCGGCGATCGGCCCCGTTGCCGGTAGCCGCTCCACGATGGCTTCGGCGCAGGCCCAGGTGAGTTGTTCGGCCACTGCCCGATCCGGGAGGCTGAGGTAGCCCAAGCGGAAGGCGGAGAGGGCGTCGTCCTTGAACTTGATGGCGTCGTTCCACGCTTCCTGCAGGCCTTCGCTGGTGCGTTCCGGCGCTTTGGTGTCGCCGTTGGCGCCAGGGCCCAGGGCCGTAATACCCGCCAAGGTTTCGCGCAGGTTGCGAACGATCAGCGGTTCGCTGTCGCGGGTTGGGGGAATGGCACCGGGCACCGAGCTACTGCCCAGCACATCGAACACCAGCACTGAAAAGTGGCTGGCGATGGCGCGGCCGCTTTCGCTCACCAGGGTTGGCACGGTGATGCCATTGGGTTCGCAGCATTCCCGCACCGTGGCCACCACATCGTTGGCGTAGTTCTGGAGGGAGTAGTTGGTGGAGGCTGCCGTGGCGGTGCGGCTGCCGTCGTAATCGATGCCCAGGCCGCCGCCCACATCCAAGTAGCCCATCGGCGCGCCGAGTTGGGCCAGTTGGACATAGATCTGACCCGCTTCCTGCAGGGCATCCTTCAGCACCGCGATGTCGTTGATTTGGCTGCCCACGTGGAAGTGCAGCAGGCGTAGATCCCCCAGGAGATCAGCGTCGCGCAGGGCTTCCACCGTGGCGAGTACATCGGGAATCGACAGGCCGAATTTGGCCTTGTCGCCCACCGAGCTGCCCCAACGACCGGTGCTGCGGGCGGAAAGCTTGGCGCGGATGCCAATGAAGGGGGCTGCCCCGAGTTCGCGGCTGGCCCTGATGATGCGCTCCACCTCATCGGCTTGCTCGATCACCACCACCGGTTGGCGGCCGAGCCGGCGGGCCAGGATGGCGGTTTCGATGTAGCGCTGGTCTTTGTAGCCGTTGCAGATCAGGAGGGCTTCGGGGTCATCGATCAGCGAGAGGGCAATGAGCAGTTCGGCTTTGCTGCCGGCTTCGAGGCCGAAGTTCCAGCGCTTGCCGCTCTCCACCAGCTCTTCCACCACGTGGCGCTGCTGGTTGCACTTCACCGGGAACACCCCCTGGTAAGTGCCGCTGTAGCCGTAGTGCTCCATGGCCCGCCCAAAGGCCCCATGCAGGCGCTCGAGCCGGTCTTGGAGGATGTCGTCGAAGCGGAGCAGGAGCGGTAGGCCAAGGTTTCGCCCCTGCAGGCCCTGCACCAGCTCCACCAGATCGAGGCCGGCGCCCTGTTTCCCCTGGGGGTGCACAACCACGTGGCCGCCCCCGTTCACCGTGAAATAGGGATCGCCCCAGCGGTCCAGTCCGTAGAGGGCCGCACTGTCGGCCACGCTCCAGGAGCCCCGGGTGGCGGGTTGGGCGAGCACCATCGGGCCTGGCTGGAAGAAGGGCGAATCTAAGGAAGCCTGGCCTGTTAGCCACCGGCTGTGCTTGCCAACCGGCAGGGCCGCCGCTGACGATGGTCCAGGTGAACTGTTTGTTGCTTTTTCTTCATGGCTGCTGAACGCTCGTTTATTGCCATTAAGCCCGACGGTGTTCAGCGCGGTTTGGTGGGAGAAATCCTTGGCCGCTTTGAGCGCAAGGGCTTCAAGCTTGTGGGCCTCAAGCAGCTGACCCCCAGCCGGGAGCTGGCCGAAAACCACTACGGCGTGCACCGCGAGCGTCCCTTCTTTGCCGGCCTGGTGGAGTTCATCACCAGCGGCCCCGTGGTGGCCATGGTGTGGGAAGGGGATGGCGTGATTGCCAGTGCCCGCAAGCTGATCGGTGCCACCAAACCCCTGGAAGCCGAACCCGGCACGATCCGTGGTGATTTGGCGGTGAACATCGGCCGCAACGTGATCCACGGCTCCGATGCGCCTGAAACCGCCGAGTTCGAGATTGGCCTCTGGTTCCAGCCCTCCGAGCTGAGCGATTGGACCCCTTCCGACCAGGCCTGGCGCAGCGAGGGTTGAGTCGCTACGGCCTTAGCCAGCGCAAAACCTCTTCCAGCGAAAGGCGCTGAGCCATCGTTCCGCCTCCCCAACGGGGAGGCTTTTTTGTGGCCTGCTCAGCGTGATGGCATCGGCCACCAGTTCGGCGGTGATGGCTGCGAGCAGCACCCCATTGCGGTGGTGGCCGCAGGCCAGCCATAGCCCCGGGATCGGCCCTGGCCCGAGCAGGGGCCCTTCGTCGGGGGTGCAGGGCCGAAAGCCCCACCAGCGCTCCATGGGGGGCCAGTGGCTCGCCTCCGGCAATAGGGCGGCGATGCCGGCTTGCAATTGGCGTTGGCCGTCGGGGGTGAGGCCCTCGGCAAAGCCCGCGTGGGCCTCACTGGTGGCCCCGACCACCAGGAGCCCGTCTTCCCGGGGCACCAGGTAGGTGCCGGGGCCAAAGATCACCCGTTGGAGGGCCTGCCTGGGCCCTTGCAGGGAGAGCATCTGGCCCTTCACCGGCTGGATGGGCAGCTCGGGCAACAGCTGGCTACTCCAGGCGCCACAGGTGAGTACGGCCCGCTGGCAGTCGAGCAGGTGCTCTTCGCCCTCCGCCGTTTGCAGCCGCACGCCGCTGAGGGTGCCGTCGGCGGCGCGCCCCAGGGAGTGCACCTCGGTTCCCTCTTGGAATTGCACCCCCAGGGCGGTGCAGGCCCGCTCCAGGGCTCGCATCAATTGCCGCCGGTTGTCGATTTGGCCGTCCTGGCGAAACAGCAGCCCGGCTGTCCAGGTCGGACCAATGCCGGGCACCTCCCGCTCCAGGCCCACCCGATCGAGCCGATCGCCAAAGCTGGCGGTGGGATAGGCATCCCGATCGGCTGCTGAGGCGAAAGGCACAACGATGCCGCAGGCCCTGAGGCCACAGCTCAAACGGCTGTCGGCTTCGATCTGAGCCACCCAGGCGGGGATGCGCTCCAGGCTGCGCTGCCCCAGGTGCAGCAGGTTGCCGCTGAGGCCTTCTGCGTGGGGGGCGAGCATGCCGGCGGCCACAAACCCGGCGGCTTCATTGCGGCGCCGGCTGAGCACCGTTACTTCTTCGCCCCGGCGCGCCAGCTGGTGGGCGATCGCCAGGCCCATTAGCCCGCCACCCAGGATGAAGACAGGTTGGGTGGCTGTTGCCGCCATGGCCCGGGGGGATTGCTGCGTCAATCACTCAGTGTTTCAGCCCGGGAGGCGGCTTCCCTGCCCAGGAAGCGCTGTTTCGGCGAAGAGAAGCGGGCCCTTGTCCATAGGATCAGGCCACGCAACGGCGATTGGAGATCTCAAATGGCGGGCGCAGCAGCAGCTCAGGCGGCATGGGAGGCCGTGATTGGCCTGGAAACCCACGTGCAGCTGGGCACCGACAGCAAGATTTTTACCAACGCGTCCACCACCTTTGGTGACCAGCCCAACACCCACATCGACCCGGTGGTGTGTGGCTTGCCGGGCACCTTGCCGGTGCTGAACCAAAAGGTGCTCGAGTATGCGGTGAAGGCCGCCATGGCTTTGAACTTAAAGATTGCTGAGCACAGCAAGTTCGACCGCAAGCAGTACTTCTATCCCGACCTGCCCAAGAACTACCAGATCTCCCAGTTCGACGAACCGATCGCCGAGGACGGCTGGATTGAGGTGGAGGTGGCCGAAAAAGGCAAGGACACCTATCTCAAAACCATTGGCATCGAGCGGCTCCACATGGAGGAGGACGCCGG
>CANHGA010000079.1 GCA_947460085.1 Synechococcaceae cyanobacterium | reverse complement strand
TGGCCAAGGCTGCGGCAGCGGGCCTGGCAGGCATTGCCTGGGAAGCCCGCGGCGCCCTGCTGCTCGATGCCAAGCAAACCATGGCCGATGCCGAGCGATTGGGGATCTTTTTGTGGTCGCGCGAGCCCCTCAGGCGTTAGGCCCCAGCCCTCTCCAGCACCCCTTTGCTGCTGGGTACGGCCCCGGCCCGGCGGGGATCCACCTCCACGGCGAGGCGCAGGGCCCGGGCGAAGGCCTTGAAGCAGGCCTCCACGATGTGGTGGGAGTTGGCCCCATCGAGCTGGCGGATGTGCAGGGTGAGGCCGGCGTTGTTGGCCACGGCGGCGAAGAACTCCTTCACCAGTTCGGTGTCGTAGCTGCCGATTTTCTGGGCTGGAATCTTGAGGCCAAAGCTCAGGTGGGGCCGGCCGGAGCAATCCAGGGCCACCTGCACCAGGGCCTCATCCAAGGGCGCCAGGAAATGGCCAAAGCGGTGGATGCCGCGCCGGTCGGCGAGGGCTTGGGCGAGGGCCTGGCCAACGGCGATGCCCACGTCTTCGTTGGTGTGGTGGTCGTCGATGTGGGTGTCGCCCTTGGCGCTGATCTCCAGATCCAAGAGCCCGTGGCTGGCGATCTGGTGGAGCATGTGGTCGAGGAAGGGCACGCCGGTGCCCACCTGGCAGCTGCCCGTGCCATCGAGGTTGAGCTTGACCCGCACATCGGTTTCTCCCGTGACGCGGTGAATCTCGCCGGTGCGCATGGCTTGGAACCCTTTGGACCCATGGTGCCAGGCAGGTCCAGCCCCCCAGGTCCCAGCTCTCAGGTCTTTAGGCAGCTTTGGGGTGGGTCTCAGTCGCGCCAGCGCTTGAGCAGATCGCCGTAGGCATCGATGCGGCGATCGCGCAGGAAGGGCCACCAGCGGCGCACGGCCTCACGGCGCTCCAGATCCAGGTCCACCAGGAGCACCTCCTCTTGATCGTTGCTGGCCATGGCCAGCAGTTCCCCCTGGGGTCCGCAGCCAAAGCTGCTGCCCCAGAAGCGGATGCCGCCCGTGGCCCCAGGCTCAGTTTCGATCCCGCAGCGATTCACCGCTAAGAGGGGCAGGCCATTGGCGATGGCGTGGCCCCGCTGCACGGTGATCCAGGCGTCCCGTTGGCGGGCCTGCTCCTCGCCATCGTCTTCCGGGCTCCAGCCAATGGCGGTGGGATAGATCAGCAGTTCGGCGCCGGCCAGGGCCATCAGCCGGGCCGCTTCCGGGTACCACTGGTCCCAGCACACCAGCACCCCCAGGCGCCCCAGGCTGGTTTGGATCGGCTCAAAGCCCTGATCGCCCGGGGCGAAATAGAACTTCTCGGTGAAGCCCGGATCGTCCGGGATGTGCATCTTGCGGTAGGTGCCTGCGATCTGGCCATCGCTCTCCAGCACCACGGCGGTGTTGTGGGAGAGGCCCGCCGCCCGCCGCTCAAACAGGCTGATCACCAGCACCACCCCCAGCTCCTTGGCCAGGGCGCCGAAGTGGTCGGTGGAGGGCCCCGGGATGGGCTCGGCCAGGTCGTGGCGCGTCACATCTTCGCGTTGGCAGAAGTAGGCACTGGTTTGCAGCTCTTGGCACACCACGAGCTGGGCCCCTTGCTGGGCCGCTTGGCGGATCGCGGCGCCGGTGGCGGCCACCATGGCCTCCCGGTTTCCGGCCCAGCGCTGCTGGATCAGGGCGGTGCGCAGGGGGCTCATCCGAACACGGCCTCGGGAATCTGCATGGTGGCGCAATGCAAGGAGCCGTGCTGCAGCAGCAAGGCCGAGCAGTCGACCGCCTCAATGGAGTGGCTCGGAAAAGCTTCTTTCAGGGCTTGCTGGGCCGCCTGATCGCGGTCGGGGTCGTTGTAACTGGGCACCAGCACGGCCCCATTCAGGATCAGGAAATTGGCGTAGGTGGCGGGCAGCCGGCGGCCGTCATCCGGGGCGAAACAGGGCCGGGCCCAGGGCAGGGAAATGAGCCGGTAGGGCTCGCCCGCCAGGGTGCGCAGCTTGCCCAGCTCATCTTCCAGCGCCTGCAGGGGCGGGGCGTGGGGATCGCTGGGGTCATCGCAGCGCACGTAGGCCAGGGTTTGGGGGTCGCAGAAGCGCACCAGGGTGTCGATGTGGGCGTCGGTGTCGTCGCCGGCCAGTTGGCCGTGCTCGAGCCACAACACCCGCTGGGCTCCCAGGTGCTGGACCAGGGCGGCTTCGATGGCGGATTGATCGAGGTCGGGATTGCGCTCGGGAGAGAGCAGGCAGGTGCTGGTGGTGAGCAGGGTGCCGGCCCCATCGGATTCGATGCTGCCCCCCTCCAGCACCATCGCCACCTCTTGCCGCTGGGTGGGGCCAAAGACCCCCGCCGCGCAGGCCGCTGCGGTGGCCCGGTCATCGCCGCTGGCCTGGTATTTGCCGCCCCAGCCGTTGAAGCGGAAGTCGAGCAGCACAGGCCTCTGGCCGCCTGGGGCGTCCCTTAAATCGGCAGCTGTCTCCAGCACCGTGATCGGGCCGTAGTCGCGGGTCCAGGTGTCCTGGGCGGGGCTCTCGATCAGCCGCAGCCGATCGGAGAGCCCCTCGCCTGCGAGCTGGTGCTGCAGGGGGGCCAGGGTGGCGCCGGTTTCAGCGGGGTTGTCGGTGAGCAATAGCACCGGGGCGTGGCGGGCAACGGCTGCGCAGAGGCCCAGGTAGCAGGCGCGCACCGCAGCCAGATAGGGCGCCCAATCGCCATCGGCCCGGGGCCAGGCCATCAGCACGGCCCCCTGGGGTTCCCATTCCGCGGGTAATCGCCTTGCAGGATTGATTGAAAGATCGCCCACGGGTTGCGCATTCACATCCCGGTGATGCAGTAGCCGGCGTCCACGTACAGCACCTGGCCGGTGATGCCCGAGCTCAGGGGGCTGGCCAGGAAGGCGGCGGTAGAGCCCACTTCGTCCTGGGTCACGGTGCGGCGCAGGGGGGCCTTCTCTTCCACGTTATGGATCATGTCGAGGATGCCGCCGATGGCCGAGCTGGCCAGGGTGCGGATCGGGCCGGCGCTGATCGCATTGACCCGCACCTG
This sequence comes from Synechococcaceae cyanobacterium, assembly GCA_947460085.1. Classification (GTDB taxonomy): domain Bacteria; phylum Cyanobacteriota; class Cyanobacteriia; order PCC-6307; family Cyanobiaceae; genus Cyanobium_A. The sequence goes on along the minus strand of CANHGA010000079.1, from coordinate 5,621 downwards.
CTTCTCGGGGCCGAGTTCGGCGGCCAGGTAACGCACGGAGGCCTCCAGGGCCGCCTTGGCCACGCCCATCACGTTGTAGTTGGGGATGGCCCGCTCGGCCCCCAGATAGCTCAGGGTGATCACGCTGGCCCCTGGGTTGAACAGGGGCTTGGCGTAACGGCACAAGGGGGCCAGGGAATAGGCGCTCACCTCTAGGGCCCGGGCGAAGCCCTCGGGGCTAATGGCCGAGTAGTCGCCAATCAGTTCTTCTTTGCCGGCAAAGGCCAGGCAGTGCACCAGCACATCGATGGAGCCCCACTGCTGCTTGACCTGCTCAAACACCGCTTCGATCTGGGCGGGCTCCTGCACGTTCAGGGGCTCAAACAGGGTGGGGTTGAGCGGAGCGGTGAGTTCGCGCACCTTGCCTTCAAAGCGCCCTTTGTCGTCGGGTAGGTAGGTGATGCCCAGCTCGCAGCCGGCGGCGGCGAGTTGCTGGGCAATGCCCCAGGCGATCGAGCGGTTGTTGGCGATCCCCGTAACCAGGGCCTTTTTGCCGCGTAGATCCAGGAGCATGGGAATGGGGCCGCCGGGGGCGAAAGGTTGCGATGGAGTGATTCTCTCCCACCCCGGGGGATCGATTAACGGGTTGGTTCAGCGCTCCGGCCGTTTGGCTCAGCGCTGCTCTGGAGCCGCAGGGTTTGGGGAGGGTTTCAGGAGCTGATCTTCCTGCTCTTGCACGGCCGCTGGATCGCTGAGCAGATCCGATTCTTCGAGGAGCGGGAAGCTTTCAGCCTTGACCTCCTGGGGGCTTCGCGGGGGCTCTTGCCAGCGGAAGCTGCGGCGGGGTGCGCGCTCCTGGCAAAGGGCTTGGCTCTGTTGGCGCAGGGCCCGGCGCACATCGGCCCGGGCAACGGCTGTGAAAAATTCCTGGCGGGGGGCGAGGCCAGAGCTGAAGGGGGCGGTGCCATTGCCGTTGAACAGCCTGGCCGCATCGACAATCCAGCGGGGCTGGCAGAGCCCCGGGGTGGTGGTGTCGGTTTCGATCCAGATGTGCAGGCCGTAGCCATCCGGCTGACTCACCACGGCCAGGCCGTCATGGCGCTGGTGGCGCTCCAGGGGATAGAGCGTCCAGCTGGGCCTCAGGTGGGCGGGCATGCAGCCCGTGAGCCCCAGCCCTAGACCGATGGCGATAGTGGCGAGCGCGGGGCTTCCCAGCAGCGCTGGACGCAAGCGGGAAACTCCTGCGGGCACGGTTTGGCATGCAACGGCGAGGCAATCCTTGCCGATCAGGCTCCTTTGGCCCACGCCACCAGGGCCCAGGGATGCACCAGCAACTGGCATCCCCCAGCGTTGGCGGGCATCGCCAGCGGCTTAAGTTCACCGGCATGCAGGTGCCCCCCTTCAGCCTCAGCGAGCAGATCCAGGAGCTCGGAGAAGCTCTTGATCAAGCCGTTTTGCAGGTGCTGCGCAGCGGCCAATACATCGGTGGCGCCACGATTGCCGGGTTTGAGCACGACTTTGCAACCTCCTGCGGCGCGCCGTTTGCGATTGGCTGCAACAGCGGCACCGATGCCCTAATTCTGGCGCTGAGGGCCCTGGGGATTGGTCCGGGCGATGAGGTGATTACGGCCTCGTTCAGCTTTTTTGCCACGGCCGAAGCGATCAGCGCCGTGGGCGCAACGCCGGTGTTTGTGGATGTGGAGGAGAGCAGCTACCTGATCGATCTCGATCAGGCGGAAGCGGCGATTACCCCGGCCACCAAGGCCCTGATCCCGGTGCATTTGTTCGGCCGCCCCGTCGACATGGAGCGGGTCTGTGCCATCGCTGAGCGCCATGGCCTCAAGGTGGTGGAAGACTGCGCCCAGGCCTCGGGCGCCAGCTGGGCGGGGCAGCCCGTGGGCAGCTGGGGCGATGCGGGCTGCTTCAGCTTCTTCCCGACCAAAAACCTCGGTGGAGCAGGCGATGGCGGTGCCATCACCTGCCGCGATGCTGCGTTGGCCCAGTCCATTCGGGAGCTGGCGGTGCATGGCATGCCGCGCCGCTACCTGCACACCGCCCTTGGCTACAACAGCCGCCTCGATGCCATCCAGGCTGCCGTGCTTACCGTGAAGCTGCCCCATCTGGGCCGCTGGGTGGATCGCCGTAGGGCCATCTCAGCCCTGTATCGCCAGCAATTGGCAGACCTTGGGGGCGTGCATCTGCCGGAAGCGGGCCCCCAAGGCCACAGTTGGAACCAATTCGTGGTGCGGGTGCCTGGCACCCCATCGGGGGTGAAAGCTTGCGCTCCCCTCTGTGATGGCCCTAACCAGGCGGCGGCCTGTGTGCCCTCGTCCGATAGCGCCGACTTCGGCCTGCCGGAAGCCTGCTGCCGGGATTGGCTCAAGCAGCAGCTCCAGAACGCCGGCGTCAGCACGATCATTTACTACCCGATTCCCATTCACCGCCAGCCGGCCTATGCCGAGCTGGGTTATGGGCCAGGCTCTTTGCCGATCACCGAGCGCCTGTGCTCCGAGGTGCTCAGCCTGCCGATCTTCCCCGAGCTCTCGGCTGAACAGCAGCAGCAGGTGATTGCGGTGCTCAAAACCCTTGTGCCTCAAGCTTCACCAATCCCAGCTGAACAGGTGGCGGCTTAACCAAATAGGGCTGAATTAAATAGCGCTCAATCAGCCCTTGATCGTGGCGTAAAGCGCTTTGAAGTGGGCCTGCTGGTGCTTGTGGTCCACGATTAATTCGGGGTAGCCCCGCCGCTCCAGGGGGGCGATCTCACCGGAGATCAGCTCCTTGGTGCTCACGTGGGCCAGCTCGGGCAACCAGGTGCGGATGTAGGTGGCGTCGGGGTCGAATTTGGCGGCCTGGGTGGCTGGGTTGAAGATGCGCAGGGGCTTGGGATCCATGCCACTGCTGGCGCTCCATTGCCAGCCGCCGTTGTTGGCGGCCAAATCCCCATCCACCAGGTGCTCCATGAAGGCGGCCTCCCCCAGCTGCCAATTGCAGATCAGGTCTTTCACCAAATACGAGGCCACGATCATGCGGCAGCGGTTGTGCATCCAGCCGCTGGCGGTGAGCTGGCGCATGGCGGCATCGATGATCGGCATGCCGGTGAGGCCATCGCGCCAGGCGGCGAGGCGCCCTTGGTCATTTTCCCAGGGAAAGTGGCGCCATTGGGGCCGGTAGGGCCCCTCGGCCAGCTCGGGGAAATGGAACAGGGCCTGTTGGTAGAACTCGCGCCAGGCGAGTTCCTGTTCCCACACGGTGATGGATTCGCGGGCCTCGTCGCTGCGGGCCAGTTCTTTGGCGGCCTGGGCAGCTCCCCAGGCCTGGCGCGGGCTGAGGGTGCCAAAGGCCAGGGCGGCGCTCAGGGTCGAGGTGCCGGCTTCGCTTGGGATGTTGCGCCCCTCGCCATAGGCCAGGAGGGCTCCTTCACGGCCCTTGCCTTCGCAAAAGAATTGCAGCTGCTCCTGGGCGGCGGCTTCCCCGGGCCGGCAGGGGCACAGGGCCGTGCCCTCAAAATCATGGTCAAGGCTGGCGCTGGCCTGGTGCTGCTGGAGCAGGCCAGCTAGGGCTGGTGATTCCAGGGTGGTTCCATCGAGATCCAGCAGGCCTGCGGGCGCCGGGCTTGGGTTGAGGGCTCCCGCGGCCCAGCGCTGTTCCACCTGGCCGCGCCAATTGCGCCAAAAGGGCCCATACACCCGGTAGGGATCGCCGCTGCCGGTTTTGAGTTGGTCCGGTGGGATTAGCAGTTGGTCCCAATCCACCAACACCTTGGTGCCCTGGGCCTGCAGGGCTGCCGCCACGGCCCGATCCCTCTCCCGGGCGTAGGGCTCCCCATCCCGGTTCCAGGCCACCACCTCGGCGCCGATGGCCGCCGCCAGCTGGGGGAGCAGGTCGCTGGGCTTGCCCCGCAGGATCACAAGCCGGCTGCCGGCTTGTTCCCAGCTTCGCTCCAATTCCTTCAGGCTTTCGCTCCAAAACCACAGCCGCGCCGGAGCCACCTTGGGCAGGCCAGGGGCGGGTTCCAGGATCGCCGGATCCCACACGAACACCCCAGTCACGGCCGCGGTGTTTGCCGCTGCCGCCGCAAGGGCCAGGTTGTCGGCGAGGCGCAGGTCGCGGCGGTGCCAGATCAGCCAGCGGGTAGGAGCCATGGCGGTGGGGGCGTTGGGCTTTAAAGACCGAGGTGTTGCTTGGCCCTGAGCCAGGCCGTGACGCTCTTGCCATCGAGGTATTCATCGCCGCTGGCTAGGGCCTGATCCAGCTCGCCTGGTTCCATCAACAGCACCTCCAGGTCTTCGTCGTCGTCGCCCGCCGGCTGCTCGCTGAGCTTGGTGAGGTCGCGGGCCAAAAACATGTGGATCACCTCATCGGAATAGCCCGGGCAGGGGAGCATGGCCCCCAGGGGATCCCAGCGCGTAGCGCTATAGCCAGCCTCTTCCTGCAGCTCCCGTTCCATGGTGCCCAGGGGCGTTTCGCCGGGATCCAGGGTGCCCGCGGGGAATTCCAGCAGCCTGGTGGCCACGGCAAAGCGGTATTGGCGCAGGATCACCACCCGGCCATCGGCAAGCACCGGCACGGCTAAGGAGGCCCCGGGGTGCTTGATCAGCCCAAAGCTGCCTTCCACCCCCATCGGTAGCTCCACCCGGTTGATCTCGAAGCGCAGCTTGCGGGCATCAAGAGCTGCCGTGGTTTCGATGAGGCGCGCGGGCTCGGGGGCGGGCAGGGGCGCCATGGGGTTGGGCGGTTGGTGGTGGCCGCCAGCATGGCCTATTCCGGCCAGCCCTGCTGGGGGAGCACCCGCTCGGGGGGGGCTTCCTGTAGCCGGGGCAGTAATTGGCCCAGCAGCGCACCGCAGCTTTGGAGGGGGATTCCGTGAAAGGGGGTCCCGTGGGGCTTGCCTGGTTGCGCCGGTGGACCCGGTTGGACGGGTGGGCTTGGTTGAAAAGGTGGAATCAGGTTCGGATCAATGGCGGCCAGGGGGGCCAGCACGAAACTTCGCTCTAAAAGGCGTGGGTGGGGAAGGTCCAGCACGCCTGAGTTGCAGCAGACATCCCCGCACCAGAGCAGGTCGAGATCCAGGCTGCGGGGCCCCCAATGCTCGAGCCGCTGGCGGCCGAACTGGGCCTCCAACGCTTGCAGGGCTTCGAGCAGGGCCAGGGGCGCAGCAAGGGTCTGGCGCTCGGGCGGGCAGCTTCCAAGCCCAGTGGGGGCTGCCATCACCACGGCCCCATTGAGGTATGGCGGCTGGCCGGCGGGCCCGCCCACCGGTTCGGTGCGAAACAACGGCGACCAGTGCAGCGTTGGCGCCGGCTGGGTTGGGGGGCTGTGGGCGCTAAACCATCGAACCAGGGCCTTCGCGAGCAGGGGCCGCACCGCGATCAAGGTGGCGGCGGGATCGCCCAGGTTGGCGCCGAGGGCAATCGCGATGCTGCCCGACCCCTGCCCCGTTGCTATGGGCTGATCAGCGAGACTGGCGTCCACAGTTCAGGGTTCGGGCTCTTCCATGGTTGCAAGCGGAGTGGCAGCGCGCTCGTTTCCGCTGGCGGCCATTACTGGCCACGGCACCCTCAAGTTGGCGCTCCTTTTGGCCGCGGTGGATCCGGGTCTGGGTGGGGTGGTGATCGCTGGCGGCCGCGGCACCGGTAAAT
>CANHGA010000078.1:0-8715 GCA_947460085.1 Synechococcaceae cyanobacterium | reverse complement strand
CAGCCATAGGTCCACTCAGCCTGGCCGGATGGGCCGTGGAATAGGGCTGGATCGGCACGGCCTCCGGCATCGGCACCGCCTGATGTGAAGGTGATCAGCAGATCTCCAGTTCGGGGATCCAGCTCAGTGTCTTCAGGCCGGGCCAATGGGGAGGCACCTACGGCGTTGGCTGCCAAGTGGGCGTCGATGAGAATCGCGCCCATTTGCTCATCACCGCCACCGATATAGAGATCTCCGAGGGTCTGGAAACGATTGCGATAGCTTGCCAATTCGGCATCACTACGGATCTTCTCTGCCCCAGCGCGGTTGCGATCGCTATGGGGCACAAGGGTCGGCTGGTCAAAGCCGAATCGTTCGAAATAGCTGGGAGCTAGGGGGTCGACTGCCGTGGTTCTTAGCAGGGGAATCCAGGAGCCAGTTCCATCCGGCTGAAGCTTGGCCACCTCCAGCCGACCGTTCTCCAGCAGCTGGGAATTGGCTGGGTCTTGGGGATCCTGAACCGGGGCCGCACCCACGAACCGATAGAGGTGGCCGTCGTTGCGGTCACAGCCGGAATACACCACCAGCGGTTCATCACGCCGAGCCCTAATGGCAACGGCCTCGTGCCGAAATCGGCCAAGCCAACTGTGCTTAACAGGTGGTTGCTGCGGCTTTAGGGGATCGATCTCCACCATCCAGCCATACTTATTACCCGCCATGCCGAAGGGATTACCAAGCCCCTCCAGCCGCTGTCCATCAAAACGGAATGGACAGTCGGCCGGTGATGGCGAGGAGCCATCCGCAAAGACCGCCTCCACCACCTGGTTTTGGAAGTTCTCCTCAGCCGACAAAACGGTGCCCCAGGGGGTCTGGCCACCAGCGCAGTTGGCAAAGGTACCGATCACCCGATCTCCCAGGCCATCGTTGTAACCCATCCGTTGTTGACGCCGGAACACAGCTGCTGCCGGCCCGGTGGTTCGCAACTGCTCCTCGGACTGTTTCCAGCCACTGAGTCCGCTGATGCGTCGATCGAGCTCACCCGGTTGGTGAAGCCAGCGACCCTGGGCATTTTTCTCGATGGTGGCAACCCCAATCCCGAGATCCATCAAGGCCGCACGGGCCACGGCCATCACGTTGGAGAGCAGGGCATCGCCAGCAGGCAGGGAGCTGGCATCAACGCTGCCTCCACGACGGGATAGTTCATCGATCAGCGCCCTAAAAGGCAGGCTGAAACCCATGACCTCTTCAAAGCCAGCACACCAGGATTTCGCACTGATGTACTCAAAATTCACCGTGAGTACACCCCGGTTCGCTTTCAGCGGCTGAAAGGCCAGATAGTCATTGTTGAAGCCGAAGCGTCCATTCCCAAGCGAATCACCCCAGCTGAACACCAGATCACTGCGATAGCCCTTGGGCACAACCAGCTTGTCCTGGATTGCGATCCTGGCGTAGTGGTGGCGCTGTTGGGCAGCCGTTAAGCCATCGGTTGGGAGGGGAATGGGGCCTAAAAGTGGTTCAAACGGCTTGATCTTGTCCCGCAGGGCCCCTTGTCTGCCCGCAAATGATCCACGCGCCAGTGCTCCGCCCGCATGTGATCCACCCGCAAACAATGGTGTGGCGACGCCAGCGGCACCGAGGCCGAGCAATTGGATCAGCAGGGTGCGGCGGTTCATGAATCAGAACGGCAGCTGGTGGGCCGCTCGGGTTTCAGCAGGGCCAGGCGATTTGCCTGGACTGGGTTGAGGTTATCGTCGCTCACCAACAGCAAGCTGGGACTTCCATCCGCCAAGGGCGGGCCTTGGCTTAATCCCTCCCAGTTATCAGGGGTCAGGCCGATGGACTGCAAATCCCAGGATTGCAGAGGTGTTGATAAAGAACGTTTTGATGGAGCCCCTCAGGAAGCCCCACTCCCTAGTGATTAGAGATCGCCCTCCACATCCGTCTTGATTGTGCAATCTGAAAGGGGGTAGCTGACGCAGAGAAGGGCATATCCATTGGCAATCTGGTCGTCGTCCAGGAAACTCTGCTCTTCCTGGCTAACACTTCCCTCGAGAATCTTGCCAGCGCAGGTGCTGCATGCCCCTGCCTTACAAGAGTAGGGCAGGTCGATCCCGGCCTCTTGGGCAGCATCAAGAATGAACGAATCGCTAGAGCAGGAAAAGCTGGCTCCGCCTTCAATCGTGATCGTGGCCATGGCTAGTTAGGGCAGATTAAACACCATTCAAAGCCTGGTCACCACAGCCCCTTGTCTCGTTAATCACATCCCACAGGTGTGCAGCCGACTATCCGGCTTGCATCTCCAACCGAAACCACGACATCCACAAATTTCAAGCGACAAGCTTCAACGGTTGAGTTTCTGCATCTGCCAGGTGACGAAGGTGCCCACCGGGCTCCAAATCAGATAGGGCAGCAGCAACAGCCAGGCCCCAAGGGAGTGCTGGGCCACCACCAGGGTGAGGGCGATGCCCCAAACCCAGCCTGCAAAACCGATCCAGGTTCCCCTGGCCAGGGATCGACTCCGGCAAATCACCAGGGTGTAGCTCTGCACCAACACCAGCAAAGCCAGGTAGCCCATCAACAGGCTCCACTGAGCTGCGGCATTCCAGCTGAGGAGCGCCGATCCATAAAAGCAGGCGTAAATCACCAGCCAAATCACCGGAATCCAGCCCTCAAACACGAGCCACCGGGGCCGCCTAAGCCGAAGAAACCAGCTGAACTCCCCCTTACTGGGATTGAGGCCAAGGGCAACAACCACCATGGCGATCAGGATCCAAAAAGCCGCCATGCTGCCTGTGGCTAGAGACCAGGTTTGGCGGATGGGGCCGCCGCATAAAGGCTATTCACGGCTTTCCAATTCACCACATCCCACCAGGCACTGATGTAATCGGGCCGGCGATTTTGGTAGTTGAGGTAATAGGCGTGCTCCCACACATCCAACGCCAAAATGGGCGTACCGCGCTCTATGTCAGGTAGATCCATCAGGGGGTTGTCCTGGTTGGGGGTGCTGGTAATGGCCAAGGCGCCATCGGGCTTCACGATCAGCCAGGCCCAACCGGAGCCAAAGCGGTTTGTCGCTGCTTGGCTGAACTGCTGCTCCATGGCCTCCTGGGAGCCAAAGGCTGCCGTGATGGCCTGGCCCAGGGCGTCTGAAGGCTGGCCTCCCTGCCCCCCAGGGGCCATCACGGTCCAAAACAAACTGTGGTTGTAATGGCCGCCACCGTTATTGCGGACAGCTGGGGAGTAGGTCGAAATCGAGCCTTGCAGGGTGGTGAGATCCACCGATGCCAACTCTGGAAACGTGGGGATCTGGGCGTTGAGATTGGCCACATAGGCGGCGTGGTGACGATCGTGGTGAATCGTCATCGTGCGGCCATCAATCGAGGGCTCCAGGCCATTGGCCGCGTAGGGCAAGGGCGGCAGGCTGAACTCCGCAGCCGCCTGCAGGGGGGCCGCCAGCACGACGCCCAAGCCCACCACCAGGCTCAAGCCAAAGCTCAAGCCAACCCTGATCCAAGAACTGATCCAAGAACCCAACCAACCCATAGCCCTTGGCAAAGGGGGACCCCAGGGTTTTAGCGCCGGAACCCGCCGCAGGGGGTTCCGGCTCACGGCTGGTTGAGCCTGTCGGTCACATCCGCCATCGGCATGAGGGCACTACCCCAGCCATTGGCGGGCAACAGATTCACCGCACCTTGGGATGGGCGCACAGCCTCACCGGAGGCAAAGGCCGCATTGATCCAGGCAAGCAACAGGGGGCCCAGCACCCCGCCATCGGCGGATGGTCCGGGCCGCAGGTTGAAGTGATCGCCCCCTTGAACCAGCACCAGGCGGTTGCCCAAGCGGGAACCCCACTCCATCGGCATGATCGCCTCCGGATCCGGGGGCACGACCCAATCACGGCTGCCGCTCACCAGCAAGACGCGGGCACTCAAGTTCTGCCCGGCACCCCGGGGAAACAGCAGGGAAACCGGAGGGCTGACCGCCGCAACGGCGATCACCCTCGAATCCTGAAGAGCGGCCTGGTCCACCCCTTTCAGCCAGCTGCACTGCAGGGTCCAGCTCAAGTTGCGACTGGGGTCGTCTTTCTTGCCGCAGCGGGCAACCAAATCCACCTGCTTGGGCCGCACCCCCGCCAACTGCAGGGCCGTGGTGGCGCCCCAGGAGTGGCCAATGACCGTCACATGGCTGGCATCCACCCCGGTAACACCGCCCAGGCGGCCGGCTTCCAGGGCATCCATCACCGCTTTGAGATCCTTCGGCCGCAGGGCCAGTTCTTCCGGCCCTGGCGGCGGTGCCTCGCCAGTCAACACCTCCTGCTGCTGGGTCTTATCGCTGCCGGGATGGCGGGGCAGGATCACGGTGTAGCCCTGGCCAGCCAGGAAGGTTCCCCATCCCTGAAAGCTGGCAGGCCCATCCCAAAGACCATGGGACACAAGCACCAAGCGGCCATTTCCCCCTTGGCGGGGCTGCAGGACCTCCAGCTCGATGGGCTGGGAGCGGTGCGGCACATCCAAGCGAACAATGCTCTCCAGCACATCGTTCCGGGGCACAACTGGCGCAGCCGGGGCCTTGGCTGGGGGTGTGGACGCGAGCAACTGTTCGGCCCGCTGGCGCTGTTGGGCCATGCGGCTGACGATCTGGCGAGCCCTGCCCACATTGAGGATCACCCGTTTGCCGGGAATGGCCTCGATCAAGCTCAGCAGGGTTGGTTCGCCGTTCTTGGACGCCTTGATCAGGGCGTCCCGCAGGGTCTTGCCGCTGAGATCAGGACTCCGGCCTTCCAGCGTTCCCAAGCTGGAGAGCACGAACATGGCCTGCTCGAGCAAGGGAGATCCCACCGAACCATTGGCCACCTGGGTGAGGCTTAGCGGCACTGGCTGATTGAGCAGGGAGAGGAGCTCTCTGCCGACAGCACCTCCGCTGGCCCGATCCAATTCGGCGAGGTCACTCGTGCCGGTGCGCAGGGCCCTGGGGTCCCGTAATTCCCCCACTCGCACCCTGAAATCGGTATCGAGCATGGGAATCTTGATCACAATCTCCTCGAGGGCCCGCGCAGCGGGCATGGCCATCAGGGGGGAGAGCAGGGCCCCTAGCAGCAATCCACGCCAAGCCCTTGGGATCATCGGCAACCCTGCACCGAGATGCGGTAGCTAAAGCCCAGGGCATTGGGATCATTGCTGGCCCCCACCTTGAAGTTCATCTGGGTGGCCTGCTTGCCGGGCACCGCCGCAAAGGGACCAAACATCTTGCCCGTACCCATTGGGGGGTTCATCAAGGTGTTGATCACCTGGAGGTTGGAGCCATCGCTGAACTTCATGAAGCCCACCACCGGGTATTGGGCGTTGGGATCCGAGGAATTGGCCGTAAAGAAGAATTTGTAGCTGGTGTAGGGCTGGGTCACGAAAAAGTCGGTGTTCCAGTTGGTGTCACCGATCAACTTGCCGCGGCCCACCGACTTACTGACAATCGGGGTCACCCCATTGCCGCCCACCGGCTGGAGGAAGGTGCAAACAGGGGCAGCTTGAACACCAGCCAGAGGGCCGGCAACCAGAGGGGCCGCAATCAGGGAACCAGCAACCAGGGGCCCAGCAAATAATGCACGAAAGCTTTTCATTTCGATTGTGGTTTAAGGATGACGCCCAAGGAAGCTAGCAGCCGAATCACAGACAGGACTGCCACTTTTGGGTCGCCTAGGTAGAACCAAAGGCCACCTGGCAGGCCGCATTGAGGAGTTCTGCCTGGGCCGCAGTCTTAGGTTCCTCCCCATTGATCGTGCCGGCATTGCAATCGGCACTGAGTTGGTAGTCATTGCCGTCGGCTTTCACCACAAAACTAACGGCGGATTGACCGCTGGGCTGGATGGATCCGTAGTAAAGCGAGTAATCGCTATTCGGCACAACAATCGTGGTGTAGTTATCAGAAATTGCGTCATCAACCGCGTTGTTGATGATGGCGGCAGTGGCGAGGGTGCCCACGCCCCAGAGCGCTGCCCGCGCTCCCCACCATCCCCAAGCCGGGGTTGTCGAAACGCCATACCAGCCATAGTTCCAGGGGCGGGCAACGCCCCAGCCAGGCCTTGCCCAGCCGGGACGAACCACCACATTGTTGATATTGACCTGACGATTCCAGTTGCGGTTGACATCGCGACTGACGTTGCGATTCACATTGCGATTTAAGTTGGCATCGCGGTTTCGATCAAAGCTGCCCGACCCAATAGCATCCCGATTCGGGCGATTGGCCCGATCAAGGGAAGGCCCTGTGCTCGCCCCAGGCTTGACCTGGTTGCTCCAGCCGCCGCTTGGCCGCGTGGAGCCGCGGTTGAGGCCAGCGCCAGCATTGCCGAAGCCGTTATTCGCCCGACTGCCACTGCGATTAGCGCTGCGGTTGCCCGCCTGACCGCCGCTAGCCCTGCCGCCACCACCACCCCTGCCACCGCCCCGGGCAACCAGGGAGTCGGCCAAAGACGTCACTGCAAACGGCACCTCCGGGGTGGATTGCCTACTGGCCAGGGCAGGGCCAGCCGGGACGGCCATTAACGCCGCCAATGCCATTCCCAAGGCAGCACGGGCATCCTTCATGGGGCCACCTTCTGGCAGCCATCGTCGTAACAACTCAGGTTGATCCGGCCGTCCTTGCCGAAGAACACCTGCACCAGATCGCGACCGGCCATCGCCTCGGGGCGATCCTGCACAACACTGTTGAGGTAGTTGGGGTTGACCACGCAGAGATCACGGCCGTTGAAACACACCGTGTTTCGCGAGAAACGGGCGGCGGCAGAGGTGAGCGACTGCCACCCCTTGGTCTGGGCATCCCAGCGCTCCATCCTCACCGGCTGGTCTGTGATGCGAATGGTTTCGGTGGTGCTGCCAATGGTTTGGCGATACAGGGTGGCGCCTTTTTCGTTGATGGCCTCCACCTGGCAAGGCTGGGGATTGCCTGCGCCCAAACTGCATTGGGTGTTGAGCTTGTAGAGGACCTCGCTCTTTGCCACCAGGGGCGCGCCAATCAGGCTCGCCGCCAACAAAGCCAGGAGCCCAGGGCGACAGGTTGGGATGGAGACGGGAGTCATAGAGGAAGAAATGGCCCTGGACCAGGGGCGAGCCAAATCGATACCCCATCCTGACCAGGTTGCGATTTGGTGTCTTGGGGCTGTGGTGTTTCTCTATGAAGTGACGCGACCTCCCGCTAGGGCAACCCCGTTTCGTAGGCCAATCCGGCCCGGGCCAGGTTCCAACGATGCAAAGCCACAGCTTCCGCCGAGCGGGCCGCCTGCAGGTTCCGTTGGGCAATCAGGCAGTCGGTGATCGGCGCAATTCCGGCGCGAAAACGCAGCAGGGCATCCGCCACGGCCCCATTGCCGGCGCGAACTGCGGCGGCTGCCGCCTCGATTTGGAGTCCGGAGGCCCCATGAATCGCAAACCAGGTCTGCACGCTTTGGGTAATGGCCTGCTTGGCTACGTCAATAGCCACAGCGCTTTGCTCCACCCGCCGCTGGGCCAAGGCCGTGGACTGCTGGCCCACACCCCCGTCGAACAACGGTTGACGCACGCTGACGAGAGCTCCCACGTCGTAAAAGGTGCCCGACAACGAACTACTCGCCCCTTCGCCCTGCACGCTGAGCCTGTCGCCGTTGAAGCCCCCACCCCGCAACAGCCCAACGCTGGGGAGCAGGCTTGAGCGGGCCAATCGCACGGAGGCAAGCTGGGCCTGGCGCTGGTATTCCAAGGCCTCGAGGCTGGGCCTCTGCTGAAGCGCCCTGTCGAGGGTGGTGCCCAGGGAGAGGGGCCAGGCCTTGGTGCGCTGCAACGGATCACTGAGGCTGAGCTGCTGGTTGGCTGGTTCGTTCAACACCCGGGCCAAGCTGCTGAGGGCGATCTGCCGTTGGGCCAGGGCATCGGCAAGGCCAGCCCGATCGGTTTGCCACAGGGCTTCGGCCTGGGAGGTATCAATGCGGGCGGCCAATCCCACGCGGCGAATGGCTCGGGCGTTGGCCAACAAGGTGCTCGAGAGGGTCAACGATTGCTGCCAGACGGGGATCAAGGCATCGGCAAGTTGGGCATTGAGGTAGGCACTCTCGATATCAAATCGGGTGCGCCGTTGCTGTTCACTCAATGATGATTGCGATGCAGCCAGGCTGGCCTGGGCGGCTTGTTTCAGCGGACCCCGGCCAAAATCAAGCAGGGGGTAGTTGATGGCCAGCCCCACATTGGCGAAGCTGTTCTGCAAATTGGCATAGCCATTGGTGTTGATGCTGAGGTTGATATCGCCAATGGTGGGAACATTGGAAATGAACCCAATGCTGGTACCAACCTGGGCATAGGTTCCCAGGGCCACCAGATCCAACTTGGGCAAAAAGCGGGTCTTGGCCAAACCCAGCAAAGCCCTGTTCTCCTCAACAGCCAATTGGCTGGATTGCAGGGCAAGGGCGTTACCCAATCCCCGTTTCAGCGCCTCATTCAGGCTCAAGCGCAGGGGCGCTCCACCGGTTGGCTGAACGCCCTGGGCTGTCGCGCCCCCACCGGCAGACGCCAAGCAGAACGTCAAGCCCAAGGCACCCAACCAGTGACTTCGGCCCAAGCTCAACAGATTTGCTTAATCAGTGCGCGTACCCTAATACCACTGTTTTTCGGTCTCGTGGAGCTGGCCCCTCGCCTCCTGCCCATGGCTTTGGTGAGCTGCCTGTCAGCTGCCTGGGCCATCTACCCCGGGGTCGCCGTGAAGGTGGAAGGCAGTGCC
>CANHGA010000077.1 GCA_947460085.1 Synechococcaceae cyanobacterium | reverse complement strand
AGGCCAGGTTGAGGTCTTTGCTCACGGGCACCCGGCCGGTGGCCACCAGCACCGCATCCACCTCCAGGGTTTCCACCAGCTCCTTGGTTTTCATGTCGGCCAGCTCAATTTTCACCGGACAACCGGGGGTGATCTTGCGGGCCAGCACCCCCGAGCGGGCATCGATATCGCGCCCCTCAATCAGGTGGCGGGCGGCGATCTTGGCGATGTCGGGATCGAAGGTGGGCATCACCTTGTCGAGGGCCTCAACCATCGTGACCTCACAGCCCAGGGCCGTGTAGACATCGGCAAATTCCAGGCCGATATAGCCGCTGCCGATGATGGCAATCCAGCGGGGAAGCCACTCCAGGCTCACCGCCTCATCGCTGGTGAACACCGTGCGGCCGTCGGTTTCGATGCCGGGGGGCACAAACGGATCGGAGCCCGTGGCGATGATCACGTCCCGGGCGGCATACACCCGCTCCACCCCACTGGCCTCGCGCACGGCAACCCTCTGGGCACCATCCAAGCGACCCTTACCCAGCAGGATCGTGGCTCCGGCCCGCTCCAGGGCCTTGGTGAGGTTGGTGCGAATCGTGGCCACCAATTGGTTGGCGTGGTCGGCAATTTTTTGGCGCTCAAAGCGCACGGGCGCCGCGTGGATGCCAAAGCCCGCCAGGTGCTCGGCGTCCGCCAATTCACGCACCCGGCCGCTGGCGGCCAACAGGGCCTTAGAAGGCACGCAGCCGCGGTTCACGCAGGTGCCGCCCATGTCGCGGGATTCCACAATCGCCACCTTGA
Source organism: Synechococcaceae cyanobacterium (assembly GCA_947460085.1). Lineage (GTDB taxonomy): Bacteria > Cyanobacteriota > Cyanobacteriia > PCC-6307 > Cyanobiaceae > Cyanobium_A. The sequence goes on along the minus strand of CANHGA010000077.1, from coordinate 8,000 downwards.
GGCCATGCTCGGCGGCGTGTTTGGCCGCATCGAACCCGCCATAGCCGGCCCCGATCACGATCACATCGAAGTCGAAGCTGCCATTGGACGACGTGCCTTGGCTCACCGGGCTGCTCTGCTGTTGATGCCTGGCATTCTCCCCCGTCAGGGGGCCTGCTGACGCATGCGCTCCAACAACAGCGGCGCCGCCGAGACCGCCACATTCAACGATTCCACCGCGGCGCTGTGGGGGATGGTGACGCGATGGCTGGCCAGGGCCTGGAGCTCAGGGGCCAATCCGGCCCCCTCCTGGCCTAGCAGCAAGGCCGTGGGCTTGGTCCAATCGAGGTGCCAATAGGGCACGGGCAGTTCACCATCAAGCTCCGCCAGGGGCGGCACCGCCGCCACCAGCTGCAGGCCCCGGGCCGCTGCCGTGATCAGCCGTTGCACCAGGGCCGACCGATCCATCCGTTCCGTCGGCAGGGCCAGGGCCGCCCCCGCCGAGGCGCGCAGCACCTTGGGCTGGAGGGGATCGGCCCCCTCCGCCAGCCATAGCCCCTGCACCCCCGCCGCCAGGGCCGTGCGCATCAAGGTGCCCAGGTTGCCGGGGTCCTGGAGGCCATCAAGCACCAGCACAAACTCCTGCCCATCCGATGGCGCCTGGAGAGCTGCCGCAGCCAGGGTGAGCACCACCCCATCGGGATGGGCCGTGGTGGCCACCGCCTCCAGCACCTCCTGACCGACTGGATGGATGGCGACCGCTGGCGATAGGGCCGCCACCAAATCCCCATGGGCGCCAAGCCAAGCCTCGGTAGCCAACAGATCAGAGCCCAACAGATCAGAGGCCAACAGATCGCTGGCTCCAAGCTGCAGGCGGATCACCTCCTGCACCAGGTGGGTGCCCTCCAGCAGAACCAACCCCTGCTCCCGGCGGCCCTTGGCGGCATGGAGCTCGCGCAGCCGCTTGACCAAAGGGTTGCGCCGGCTGGTGATCAGCTCGGCGGGGCGCTGCCGATCCACCACCACCTAAAAGGTGTCGTGACGGCGCACGTGCAGGCCTTCTTGCACCACCAGGTGCTTGCCCTGGAGGTCTAGGCCCTTGACCGAAGCCACCTCTCCCTTGAGGCCCTCGGTTTGAAGGTTTTCAATCAGCTTTTTGAGGAGAATGTCTTCGATGGTGGATTCGTCGAATCCATCGGGGGTCAACCTCTCCAGGAACTTCCCCATTTTCGAGGCGATGACCTCAGAAGCATTCGAGATCTTGAGGACGATCATTGAGGGAAAAAGTGCGGATGGGGAGACTTGAACTCCCACGACATTGCTGCCACTAGTACCTGAAACTAGCGCGTCTACCAATTCCGCCACATCCGCGTGGCCGTCGCCTGAGCGACCGCAAAAACATACGCCATCACCCCCCGACGCAGCGAATCGAGCCAGTTCGGGCGGCGGCCGTCTAGACGGTCTCACCTTTTGTTGTCAACATGCCCGCGTAAGAGGGGGGACAGCCGTCCATGATCTTGACTGTTGTCCAATCTCAAACGATTCTCAATCCCCAGCTTGAAATCGCTGGTGGCCGCAAGCTTTCTGGCGAGTTGCGCGTCAGTGGTGCCAAGAATTCAGCCCTGGTGCTGATGGCCGCCTGCCTGCTCACCCGCGACACGATTCGGCTGCGCAATGTGCCGCCGCTCACCGACATCAGCGCCATGGGCGAGATGCTGCGCAGCCTGGGCGGCACGGTGAACCACACCGCCGACGGCATCGAGCTCAACGGCAATCACATCAACAACTCCACCGCTCCCTACGAGCTGGTCAACAGCCTGCGGGCGAGCTTCTTCTGCATCGGCCCCCTGCTGGCGCGCATGGGCATGGCCAAGGTGCCCCTGCCCGGCGGCTGCCAGATCGGCACCCGTCCCGTGGTCGAGCATGTGAAGGGCCTCAAAGCCCTCGGTGCCCAGGTCACCATTGAGCATGGGGTTGTCACCGCCGTGGTGCCCGGCCGGGGCCACCGTCTCACCGGTGGGCGTATCTATCTCGATTGCCCCAGCGTGGGTGCCACCGAAACCTTGATGATGGCCGCCGCCCTCGCCGACGGCGAGACGGTGATTGAAAACGCCGCTCTGGAACCGGAAGTGGTGGACCTGGCCGGCCTGCTCCTGGCCATGGGTGCCCGGGTGCGGGGTGCGGGCACCCCGACGATCACCATCACCGGGGTAGAGCGGCTCCACGGCGCCGACTACGCCGTGATTCCGGATCGCATTGAAGCCGGCACCTTCATGCTCGCCGCGGCCATCACCCGCTCCCACCTGCGCATCTCGCCGGTGATCCCCGAGCATCTCGGGGCCGTGATCACCAAACTCGAGGAGGCCGGCTGCACGATTCAGCACGACGGCATTGGTCTCACCGTGAAGGCTGATCGGATCACGGCTGTCGACCTCAGGACCCAGCCCTTCCCAGGCTTCCCCACCGACCTGCAAGCCCCGTTCATGAGCCTGCTGGCCACCGCCCAAGGCACCAGCGTGATCACCGAAAATATCTTTGAAAACCGCCTGCAGCACGTGGCTGAACTGCAGCGCATGGGTGCTGCCATCCGCATGCAGGGCAACACGGCCTTTGTGGAGGGCGTGCCCCAGCTCAGCGGCGCCCCCGTGCAGGGCACCGACCTGCGCGCCTCCGCCGCCATGGTGCTGGCAGGGCTCGCAGCGGAAGGCATCACCACGGTGCGGGGCCTCGAATATCTCGACAGGGGCTACGCCGGCCTGGAAGGCAAACTCAATTCCGTCGGCGCCTGCATCGAACGGGTGAGCGCCAATCCAGCCCTGGTGAACGTCGCGGCGTAAACTCCCAAGCGGGGGAGCGTGGCGGAATTGGTAGACGCATTCGACTCAAAATCGAACGCCTTCGGGTTTGTGGGTTCGAGTCCCACCGCTCCCATCGTGCCTCCACCCCGGGAGGCCCCCGCCCAATCGGCGGTGATGAACACCTACGGGCGCTTCCCCCTCGAACTGGTTCGGGGCAGGGGCGTGTGGGTGTGGGATCAAAACGGCAAGCGCTACCTCGACTGCGTCGCCGGCATCGCCGTCTGCACCCTGGGCCACAGCAGCGGCATCATGCGCCGCCAACTGGGCCGGCAACTGGGCAAGCTCCAGCACGTTTCGAATCTGTATCGGATCCCTGAGCAGGAGCAACTCGCCGCCTGGATCACGGCCAACAGCTGCACCGACGCGGTGTTCTTCTGCAATTCCGGCGCCGAGGCCAACGAGGCGGCGATCAAATTGGCCCGCAAGCATGGCCGCATCGCCCGGGGCATCGGCAGCACCAGCGCTGAGACGCCAATCATTCTCACCGCCCAGGCCAGCTTCCACGGACGCACCCTCGCCGCCGTCACGGCCACCGGCCAGCCCAAGTACCACCAGGGCTTTGAGCCCATGGTGCAGGGATTCCAGTACTTCCCCTACAACGACATCGCCGCCTTCGAGGCCCTGCTCAACCGCTGTGAAGCGGCAGGCCCCAGGGTGGCGGCCGTGATGCTCGAACCCCTTCAGGGGGAAGGGGGGGTCCACCCCGGCAACCCCGCCTTCTTCCAGCGGGTGCGGGAGCTTTGCAGCCAAAAGAACATCCTGTTGATCTTCGATGAGGTGCAGGTGGGCGTGGGCCGCAGCGGCTGCCTGTGGGGCTATCAAAAGCTGGGCGTCGAGCCCGATGCCATCACCCTGGCCAAGGGGTTGGGTGGGGGCTTCCCCATTGGCGCCCTCGCCGTGACATCCGCGGTGGATCACTTCCAACCCGGGGAGCACGCCAGCACCTTCGGCGGCAACCCCCTGGCGTGCCGCGCCGCCCTCACCGTGGCCGCAGAAGTCAGCCGCCGCCAACTACCCGCCCACGTCGACGCGATGGGCGTTCTGCTGCAAAAGCTCCTGAGCGAGCTGGTGAGCCGCCACCCCGGCCAGCTGGAAGGGGTGCGGGGCTGGGGACTGCTGCAGGGCTTGGTGCTGCGGCCCGAAGCCCCCGCCGCCATCGAGCTGGTCAAGGCGGCCATGGCCCAGGGCTTGCTGGTGGTTCCCGCCGGCCCCCAGGTGGTGCGATTTGTCCCCCCCTTGGTGATCCAGCCGCGCCACCTGCGCAAGGCGGTGGCCCTGTTAGAGCGGGCCTTGATCAGCCTTGGCTGATCTCTTTGCAGATCCCTTTGCAGATCTGATCGAACCCTTCAGCCGCCGCGGGGTCGACCTCGGCCTTGATCGGCTCCAGGCGGCCCTCGCCGAGCTGGGTCACCCCGAACGCCAATTCGCGGCCGTTCAGGTGGCGGGCACCAACGGCAAGGGCTCGATCGCCACCTTGGTGCACAGCAGCCTGATGGCCGCCGGCATCGACGCCGGCCTCTACACCTCCCCCCATCTGGTGAGTTGGTGCGAGCGGATCCGCATCGGCAACAGTCTGATCAGCGAAGCGGCCCTGCGCCACCAGCTCCTGACGCTGCAGGGCCTGGGCCAGCGCCACCAGCTCACCCCCTTCGAGCTGGTGACGGCAGCTGCCTTTTGCGCCTTTGCTCAAGCGGGCTGCCCCTTGGTGGTGCTGGAAGTGGGGCTGGGGGGCCGGCTCGATGCCACCACTTGCCATCCCGATCGGGGCGTGGTCGGCTTTGGCTCGATCGGGCTTGATCACAGCGAGTTTCTCGGGCCCACTGCAGCCGCCATCGCCGCCGAAAAAGCCGGGGTGCTCCAACGGGGCTGCATCGCCCTCAGCGCGGCCCAAAGCCCGGAGGTGGCTGCCGTGCTCCAGGAGCGGGCTGCCGCCTGCGGAGCCGAGCTGCGCTGGGTGGAACCCCTGGATTTGGGCCCATGGGTCCTGGGCATCCCCGGCGCCATCCAGGCCAGCAATGGGGCCGTGGCCCTGGGCATGTTGCACGCCCTCACGGAGCGGGGCTGGGCCATCAGCGCCAGCGCCATTCGCACCGGCTTCGCCCAAGCCCGCTGGCCGGGGCGCCTGCAACAGCTCCAATGGCGCGGCCATGACCTCCTGCTCGATGGGGCCCACAACCCCCCGGCGGCCCAAGTCCTGCGCTTGGAGCTGGACCGCCGCGCCGCAACCCAGGGCACTGCCCAAACCGGACGCCATTGGGTGCTGGGCATGCTCGCCAACAAAGCAGCTCCCGAAATCCTGGAGATCCTGCTGGCCCCCGGCGATCGGGCCTGGATCGTGCCCGTGCCAGGCCATGCCAGCTGGAGCACCGAAGCCCTGCGGGCCGCCTGCCCCACCTGGAGCCAGGCCCTGCAAAGCGCCCCAGATCTTGAAACGGCCATCAGCCAAGCCACCGCTCCGGTCGTCGTGGCGGGTTCCCTGTATCTGATTGGCCATCTCCTCGCCACAGTTGCGAGAGAGTGAACCCCCCGAGAGCGATCTCCATGGCCCAGGTCATCCGCCTTCTGATCAGCCTGGTCATCAGCCTGGTCATCAGTCTTGGTGCGGGGATCGCCCCGGCCCTGGCCTTTGAAGGCGTGGATTACACCCTCACCAACCAAAACGAGCAGAACTTCAGCAACCGCGACCTGGCCGACACCTCCTTCGCCGGCGCCAGTGGTCGCCATGCGGATTTCAGGGGCTCCGACCTGCACGGCGCGATCTTGACCCAGGCCGCCTTCCCCGAGGCCAACTTCACCGGGGCCGACCTCAGCAATGTGTTGATGGACAAGGTGGATTTCAGCGGCGCCGATTTCACCAATGCGGTGCTTGCCGGCTCCATCGCCTCAGGCAGCAGCTTCATTGGGGCCACCGTCACCAATGCCGACTTCAGCGATGCCCTCATTGATCGCCTCGACCAGCGCTCCCTCTGCCGGGACGCCGAGGGCACCAACCCCACCACGGGGGTCAACACCCGGGCCAGCCTCGGCTGCTAGTTGACTGCCAATCGCAGGGCCATCAACTAGCGCTCCAGCCAGCCCCGAAGTTTGCCGGGGTTGAGCAGGCCCGCCGGGTCGTAGGCCGCCTTGGCTGCCACCTGGTCGGCATCCACCACCCCCAAACCACCGTCTTCCGCGGTGATCACATGGGGATTGAACACAAATGCCCCCAGCTCTTGGCAGTGGGCCATCAGCTCTTCGAGGGGTTCTGCCCCCCGCCAGCGCACCAGGGGCAAGGCAGCCAACCGGGCCGCGCCCCCCTGGCGAACCGCCTCGCAATGCCAGAGCAGGTCGTCGCCCCAGCGCTGGCGCAGGGCATCGATACAGGCCGCCTCAGGCTGGGGCAAGAGCAGCTGCAGGTAGGTCCAGCCGGGATGCTGGGCGCGCCAATGGAGGGTGGTGTGGTTCCAGCTGAGTTCCCGCAGGGGCAGCCCGGGGCCCGCCGCAGCTGCCGCCACCTGCCAGCGCACGGAGCCCCCCCACCCGGCCAACCAGGCCGGCAGGGTTTCGAGGGCATCGGGAGCGGCCCACAGCAGCAGGCGGTGCTCGCCAGGTGCTGGCGGCGGACAGGCAGCGGGCCAGGGCATGGCCGCCGCCACCGGGGCCTCCAGCAGGGTGATGGCCTCCAGCAGCAGGGCCGCTTGCCCCACCTGACCCGCCGCAGCGAGGGCCCGATCAAAGCTCTCAAAACCCACCACCAACTGCTGCCAGGCCACCGCCTCGGTGGTGGCGAGGCGCAGGGCCGTGATGATGCCGTTGGTGCCATAGGCGTGGTTGAGCGGTTCGCTGGCCGCCCCATCCAGGCGCAACAGCCGGGGCTGGTCCTCCACCGTCACCACTTCGAGGCCGAGCACGTTGCCTGGATCGCGCAGAAACCCCCAGCGCAGGGAGCCAATGCCGCCGGAGCCCCCACCAATGAAGCCCCCCACCGTGGCGCTGCGGTAGGTGCTGGGCACCAGGCGCAAAGCCCGGCCCTCGCGGGCCAACTGCTGGTCCAAAGGGGCCAGCCCGCAGCCCGCCTCCACCTCCACCACACCGGTTTCGGGGTCGATGTGGCGCACCCGGTTCAGGCCCTTGAGCTCGAGCACCACCCCGCCGGCCAAGGGCACGCACTGGCCGTAATTGCCCGTGCCCGCCCCCCGCAGGGTGAGGGGCACCCCATGGCGGCTGCAGGCCCCAGCCACCAGCTGCACCTGCTCCACGCTGGTGGCCAGCACGGCCAGCTGGGCGCAGCAGCCCTCCAACTGGGGCACCAACACGGGCGAATAGTCGTAAAAATCCCGCGACAGCCGCTGCAGCTCTGCCCCACCAACCACCAGCTGGAGGCTGGGATCGGCCTGGGCCAGTTCAGCGGCCAGGGCCGCCACCTGGGCCCCACTGACCCGCAACCCGTTCAAGTCTGCGTGATTCACCCCTGAACGCCCAAGTTCTGCTTGCTCACCAGCCTGCTCCACCTTCACCCCAGAGCTCCTGCCATGGAGCCTGCCAGCAGCCCCGCCAAAAGTGGTGATGGCTGCTCCGCCCCAGGGGGCTCGAGCCATTGGCCCGCCCGCAGCACCCGCCGCTGGGGGCAACGGGCCAGCAGCTCCGCCCAACCGCTCGCCGCCAGCACCACCAGATCGGCGGGGCCGCCCACCCGCAACACCCCATCCCAGGCCAAGCCCAGCAGGGCCGATGGGGCGGAGGTGAATGGCGCTAAACCCTGGCGCTGAATCGGCACCAGGTGGCAGGCCGGCAGGGCAAAGCGCAACAACTCAATCGGATCGCCGTCACCGCCTGGGAACCAGGGATCTTGCAGGTTGTCGGCGCCGACAGCCACCGTCACCCCGGCCCGCTGCAGGCAACGAATCGGCGCCTGGGCCCGCTGCACCGGCGTCTGGCCATGGCGACGGCCCAGGAGCCACTGGTTGGTGAGCGGCAAGGCCACCACCCCCAGGCCAGCGGCGGCCATCTGGTCGGCTAGCCGATCGAGGGCCTCCTCGCCCAACAGGGCCATGCTGCTGCTGTGGCTGCAGGTGATCGGCACCATGCTCCGGTGCTCCAAAGCCAGCCGGGCCACCAGCTCCACGCCCCGGCCCGGTTGGCGGTCGGACTCATCCACGTGCAAATCCACCCCGCAGCCGAGCT
>CANHGA010000076.1 GCA_947460085.1 Synechococcaceae cyanobacterium | reverse complement strand
CGGTGCCCCCTGGTAGCAGCCAAACCGAATCCCTGGAGCTGCTCCTCAGCACGGTGAATCAAAAAATCGTGGCGCTCTTTGAACCTTCTGAGCTCACGGGTAAGGATTTGGTCGGTGCTGGTCGCCAGCAACAACAGGCCGGCAGTGGCTGGGATGTGACCCTGACGTTTAACCGCGAAGGCGGCGAGAAGTTCGCAGCCCTCACCAAAAACATCGCCGGAACGGGCCGGTTGCTTGGCATTGTTTTGGACGGTCGCTCGATTAGTGAAGCCAGCGTGGGCCCCCAATTCCAGGCGGCTGGGATCACCGGCGGCGCGGCCAGCATCACCGGTAATTTCACGGCCGATGAGTCGCGGGATTTAGAGGTTCAACTCAAGGGCGGCTCCTTGCCCCTGCCGGTCAAGGTGATTGAGCAGCGCACCATCGGAGCCACCTTGGGAACGGAAAATGTCCGCCGCAGCTTGGTGGCGGCCCTTTCGGGCCTTGTCTTGGTGGCCGTGTTCATGGTGGTTGTCTACCGGTTGCCCGGGGTTGTGGCTGTGTTGGCCCTCGCCCTGTATTCCCTGTTCAACCTGGCGATCTATTCACTGATTCCCGTCACCCTCACCCTGCCGGGCATTGCCGGCTTCATCCTCTCGATTGGCATGGCTGTCGATGCCAACGTGCTGATCTTTGAACGGGTCAAGGAGGAGTTGCGATCGGGCAACACCTTGATCCGCTCGATTGATACGGGCTTCTCGTTGGCCTTCTCATCGATCATTGATGGCCATGTCACCGGATTGATCAGCTGTATCGCCCTCTTTGCCCTGGGTACGGGCTTGGTTAAGGGCTTTGCCGTGACCCTGGCGATTGGTCTGCTGCTGAGTTTGTTTACAGCCCTCACGTGCTCCCGCACCATCCTGCGGGTGTTGATGAGCTACGCGGCCCTGCGCCAGCCCACCTATTTCCTCCCTGCGACGCAACTGCCCGCGAAAGCTTCCTAATGAACGCCCCCGAGCCCCGCTTCCGAATTAGTCGCCATCGCCGCACCGCCTGGCTGGGTTCAGGCCTGGCGGCCGTGTTGAGCGTGATTGGTCTGCTGGTGAGTTGGCTGAATCCTGGGATCCATGCCCCGCTCAAACCCGGCCTCGACTTCACCGGTGGCACCCAGATCCAGCTGGAACGCAGCTGTGCGGCGGGAGGTTGTTCTGCCATCTCTGCCCCCGAGATCCAACGGGCCCTCGCGTCGTTGACGTTGCCGGCTGAACCGGGCGAGAGCTCCCCCAACCTGGGTAATGCATCGGTTCAGGTGCTGGATCAGGGCCAGTCCCTGGTCCTGCGGGTCCAGGACCTCAATCCAGGCCAGGCGTCCGCCTTGGTGCAGGAGATGCAAGCCATTGCGGGACCCCTGAATCCCGAAGGCATCTCCGTTGACACCATTGGCCCCACCCTGGGTCAACAATTGCTCAAGGGCAGTGTTGTGTCGTTGGTGGTCAGCTTTATTGGAATTGCCGCCTACATCACCTTCCGCTACGACGGCGTCTTTGCCTTTTTGGCCTTGTTCACCCTCGGCCACGACGTCTTGATCACCTGCGGAGCCTTTGCCTGGCTGGGGCTAATCGCTGGTGTGGAGGTGGATTCTTTGTTTGCCGTGTCGCTCATCACCGTGGCTGGCTATTCGGTCACCGACACCGTGGTTGTGTTCGACCGGATCCGGGAACAGCGCACAACCCTCGCCGATCTGCCCTTGAGCGAACAAGTCGATGTGGCTGTTGATGCCACCTTGACCCGTTCCCTTTACACCTCCTTTACGACCCTGCTCCCCCTGCTTGGCCTGATCTTTTTTGGCGGTGCGAGTCTGTTTTGGTTTGCCGTAGCCCTCACCATTGGCATCGCCGTGGGCAGTTGGTCAAGCATTGGGGTGGCACCAACGCTGCTGCCCGTGCTCGCAAAGTCAAAGGTTTGAGGTTTCGTGCCTGAACGTGTGCCCTTGCGGTTGCGTCACTGAAGTTCTCTGTTGAGGCCCCATTTGTCCAGCAGTAACCTGCCAGGCCGCCTGTTTATTCCAGCCTTGCTTGGAGTTCTGGCCCTCGGGGATTTGCGGGTGGAGCTTGTCTTGCTCGCTGACCATTTCACCTTCACAAGTTTCAGTGCAGCCCTGGCGGCCCACCCCTTGGCGGTTGCCGTGTTGGCGTTGTTGCCGTCCCTGGTGCGCCATTACCGCTGAGCTGCAAACAAGACACGAACGTTCGGCGGTTAAACCCAGCGGTCCATCACCTCTTTAACCACCACCTCTTCGCAGATCACCTGGAGGACAACCACCAGGGGGAGGGCTAGCAGCACCCCAGGGAGACCGAGGAGAGCCCCTAAACACAATTGCGCCATCAGCGAAATGGTGGGTAGCAAATTCACGGTTCTGCTCAACAGCAGGGGCGTGATCAGAAAAGCCTCCACGTTCTGCAAAACCAGCCGCAGCACTAACACCTGAACCACGGTGGCCGGGGAGACCAGCAGGGCCAGGGCCAAGGGCAACAGGGTTGACGCCGTCGGACCAATGGTGGGCACAAAGGTCAACATGCCGCAGACCAGGCCGCTCAGCAGGGCTAGGGGAACTTTCAAGGCTGCCAATCCCGCCCAGGTCAGCAGGAAGACACTCACCGCTGAGAGGGTCATCCCCGCCAGCCAGCCCCCCAGGGCCTGGCGGCATTCGGCCAGCACCTCCCGGGTTTTATGGCGCCAGAGCTCGGGGGTGATGGCGATCAGGATTTTTTGGTGGCTCCTGGGATCGAGGGCGAGCAAAATGGCCAACAGGGCCATCAACATCAATTGGATGGTGGAGCTGGCGGCGCCGCCAGCCAGGCCCAGGAGTTGGGTTCCCACCGGCTGCAACTGTTCCAAGGTGCCCGGCTGAAGCAACTGGTTTTCCAGGTTTGGCAGGCCTGGTATCTGCCCTGCCAGCACGATCAGCCGTTGGTAAACGATCGGAATGAGGTTGGTGAGCTCATGGATTTGGTCGACCAATTCGGGCAGAAGCAGCTGGGACAGCAGCCCACCCACCACAACCACGCTTACCACCACAATCACCAGGGAGGCGCCCCGGTTGAGCGGGAGCAGGCGCCGCAACAGGCTGATGGGCACATCAAGAGCCACCGCCAAAACGATGGCTCCAAACAGAACCAACAGCACCCAGCGCAGTTCCCAGGCCAAAAGACCCAGCACAACCAACGCCACGATCCCGAGCAGGGTGCGGGATTTCATAGCCAATTCAGGCGCTGAGGCGCTGCTTTTTCCATGGATCCAGAATGTCGTGTATCACGATTTCGCGCACGATCACCTGAACACAAACGGCCAGGGGAAGGGCCAGCAGCAGGCCAAGGGGCCCAAACACGACCGTGAACAGGAGCTGGGCCGCCAGGGTTAAACCAGGCAGGAGCTTGAGCTGCTGGTGCATCACCGAAGGGGTGATGACATAACTCTCCAGGTTTTGCACGGCCACATACAGCGCTAAAACGGCAAGCGCCTTCCAGGGAGCATCAAGGAGGGCAACGGACATCGGGAAGACCGTGCTCAAGGTGGGGCCCAGGTTGGGAATGATGTTGAGCAGCCCTGCCAGCAGGGCATTGGCGGCCACCAGCTTGACCCCGAGCAAACTGAGCCCGATGGCGGCCAGGGTGCCGACGCACAGGGAACTAATCAGTACGCCCACCATCCAGGCACTGAGGGCATTGCCGCAGGACACCAGCACTTGGCGAAACCGCCTCCGGTAAAACGACGGCACCAACAAGACAGCCACCTCCCGATAGGCGGTGGGCTGGAGGGCCACCATCAGGGCCACCGCCACCACAAACAGGGTTTGCAGGAGGGCCGTACCCAGATCACTGGCCAGGCCCAACAGGCCAAGGGCGCTGCCGGCGAGGTTGGTGGGCTGGGCTGGGTTGAGGCCCGTGCCGCGGGAGAGGTTGTCGCGCAACCAGTTGAGGTCAGCGTTGTGCTGGCCGTAAAGCATCTGGCTGGCACTGGCCATGGCACCCCGCACCAGCTGGATCAGGGTGCTTGCCGCATCGGGCAATTTGGCCATCAGCTGGCCGAATTCATCCACAAAGGGAGGGATCACCGCCGTGGCGATCACACCAAAGACCACCAGTACTAGAAAAAAACCGAGGGCCAGGGCAACGGGCCTGGCACACCCCAGTTTTTGGCGGATCCAATCGACCACCGTGCACATCGCCATGGCGAGCACCACGGCGGCGAACAGGAGGATCAGGTTCTGGCGCAGGTTCCACAGCAACACGGCTGCAGCCACCAGAGCCAACAAACCCAACCAGTGGCCAAATTTCAAGGGATCAGGCCTCGGTGAACTCCTCCCCTTGGTTGTCGACGTTGTCGTCGCCCTCTTTCCCGGCAAAGCCCAGATCGTGGCTGTCGGCGTAACGCTGGGCAAAGCGCATGAACCGCTCAAAATCGGCGGTGGTTTTCCAGGTGTAGGTCGCCTCCAATGCCGCCGGTTGGCCATTGACAAAGCGGGCATTGACCTCGCGGGTCACCATCTGCCCTTCCTCATCCAGCATGTACATGCCGCCGATATCGCCCATGCTTTCTGGGGCAAGGGCTTGGGGCTTCTCGAAAATGAAGATCGCCTGGCCGGTGCGTCCGTCCCGCGAACGGGTCATACGGATATCAGGCACAACCGGTTCATCCACACCTTGGAAGAACTGAATGGCGGCGCCCATGGCAACGGGTTAAAAAGGGATCTTAAAGCTGTCGGGCTTCCCGGTTGGTTTCCTTCAAAAGCAGGGCAGCAGCTTCCGCCTCATTCAGGCCTGTGAGGTCGACCTGGCGGAGCGGCGGTTGGCTTCGCCGGCCTAGATCGTGGTCGTAGCAGCGGTCGTAGTAATCGAGCATCTGGCGGCAGGCTTCGGCCCAATCGCCCTGGTCGATCGCCGCAAGGGCTAGGGCGGTGCGTTGGGGACCCAAGCGACGGGAGATGCGCTCGGTGGCTTCCCGCAGGGGTTGCTGGCCCAGGGCGCCGTAGACGGCCACGAGGCGCTCCACCCTTTCCTCCACGGGCCGCTGGATTTCAACGGCCGGAGCCTGGCCCATCTGGGCCCATAGACCAGCCGGGATACGGCACCTGCCCACCTGGGCACTTTCCGCTTCCAGCCAGAGCGGGCCAGGGCCAGGGCATTGCCTGAGGGCAAAGGCCAGCAGGTTTTCGTAGTGCTCATTGCTCGGTTGGGGAGGCAGCCCCAGGCCGCCAAAACTGCTGCCCCGGTGATTGGCGAGCCCTTCGAGGTCCACCACGGCGGCGCCCCGCCTGTGCAGCTCCAAGAGCAAGTCGGTCTTGCCGGTTCCGGTGCGTCCCCCCAACACCAGCAGGGGCCATGGTTTCTCCATCTCGGCCAACACCCAGTGGCGAAAGCGCTTGTAGCCGCCCTCCAGCAGCACCACGGGCAGATCGAGGGTGCCAGCCAGCCAGGCGACGCTGGCCGAGCGCATGCCACCGCGCCAGCAATGGATGCCCAGGGGCGTTTTGCCGCTGCAAGTCCCAGTTGGGCGGCCATCGCTGCCAGGGGCTGGGATGGCCTGGAGCGCCGCGGCCATGGATGCCAGTTTTGGCCCCACAAACTCCAGGCCCAGCTGAACCGCGCTCTGACGCCCCTGCTGCTTGTAAGTGGTGCCAACGGCGGCCCGTTCAGCGTCGCTAAAGAGGGGCAGATTGTGGGCACCAGGGATGTGCCCCTGCTGGTATTCCCCCGGACTGCGCACATCCACAACTGGAGAGCCCAGCTCGAGAAAGTCTTCAATTGGTAGGCGCTGGCCCTCGGCCTGCATCGCATTCCCTTGGGCTGTCCTGACATAGTGGGCCATACCTGGCCTGCGCGCGCTCGGTCCCTCCATGCTTTCCGGACCTCCGGTCACCGCTCCTGCCACCCCTGAAGCCTTGCTTGAACGTTTTCAGGCGGCTTCCGAGCGTCAGAGGCGGAGCCTGATCCCCCAACTCCAGCAGCGGCTCTCTGAGATTCAGCCCCTGATCACGGACCATCTCAATGGCTTGGATGCCACTGGAGATGACTGGGCCGCTGGTCTGTTGATCCAATGGCTTGTGGCCGATGGGGGCCCCCAGCGGGACGCCTTCTTCGCCCGTTTCCCGGATGGCTGGTTGGCCACCACCAGCTCCCAGGGTGTGGATTACGGCCCCCTGCAACAGCTGTTGGTTCTGCAGGATTGGGAGGAGGCCGACCGCCAGACCAGTGCGATCTTGCGGCAATTGGCCGGTGCCGATGCCGTCCAGCGGGGCTACGTGTATTACAGCGAGGTGCCCCGCATGGGCGCCGTCGACCTGGAAACCCTCGATCGCCTGTGGGTGTGTTTCTCCCGCGGCCGGTTTGGTTTTTCGGTGCAATCCAGGCTGCTGCGGAGCTGCAATGGCCGTTGGGAGGCCTTGTGGGCCAAATTGGGCTGGAAGCAAGGCGGCCAGTGGACGCGCTATCCCGGAAGCTTTCAGTGGTCGATCGATGCACCAGAAGGGCACATGCCCCTGGTCAACCAGCTGCGGGGGGTGCGCCTCATGGATGCCCTTTTGAACCACCGAGGCCTCCTGAAGCGCAACGCCTGCTGAAGCGCAACGCCTGCTGGCGACCTCCCGGTAGGGTCAAAGCATCTCTGGCGCGAAGGGTCGTTGGTGCTGCGCTGGTCAGATTTCATCACGCCATCCACCCTCCAGCTGGCTCCCTTGGTGGAGTTGCTTCTCGAACCGGTGGCCTGCAGCCAACTCCAGGCGGAGTTGAAATTGGGCCTCCATGAGGCCCTGGTCAATGCCGTCCGCCATGGCAACAAGGCTGACCCCTCCAAATGTTTGAGGGTGCGCAGAATTGAGAGTGCCTTCTGGCTGATCTGGCAGGTGCAAGACGAGGGCGCGGGATTTGCTTTTCAGCGCCGCCCAGATCAGCGCCGCCCAGACCAGCTGCCCTTGGACCATGGCGCCACCGCAGGCCGGGGATTGTTTTTGATCCACCAGTGCTTTGACGACGTCCGCTGGAGCCCCAGGGGCAATCGGGTCCAACTGGCGATCACGCGCCGGCGCATGGGAACCGTGGCTATCGGCCGTGGCTGGGGCAGCCGGGATCGTTGAGTTCAGCCTTGAGCCACAGCAGGCCGTGTTCGGTCAGGTCGATGGCCCGCTGCCTGGCTTCCGTGGGGCTGGATTGGCCAGGATCGTCGCCGCTCAGGAGTTGCACCAGCGCTGCGGCGAGTTGCTCGGCGGCCCGGCGGGGCCGTTGACTTTTAAGGGCGTGCCAATCGCGATCGCCAATGGCCAAGGAGCGCTGCAACTGTTCGGCCAGATCTTGGCTTTGATCAGGCCACTGACGCTTGGTAACCACTAGACGGCGATGCAGCTTTGGTCCCATCCTGGCGGTACCGAGATCTCAGTGGCAATGGCCCAGCCCGTCCGCCAACCCGTGCGGCTTCTCCACCTGTTGGATGGACTGCTGACCCAGGGCTCCCTGGCCAGCCGCAGCACGGGGGTGAGCCATAGGCGCCAGCGTCAGCGGCTAGCCCTCACCCAACGGCTACTCGATCCCTTGCCCAAGGAATTGGCCCCCACCAACCACGCCGAACGGCTGTTTTGGCGGGGTCTGCGCTGGGGCACCGGCGGTTTTCTGATCGCCTGGTGGCTGCATCACTAGGGGTTTCCGCCAGACTTTTGGGGCTTGCGGGCGGTCCAGACCCGGCTCATGAAATGGGATTCAGCCACCACGGCTTCAAAGCCGGCGGCCTTCAACCTGGCTTCGATGTCGTCGCTGATGTAATCGCGGTAATAGGGCTCGTGAAACACCCGGCGAAAGTTTTCCATCACCGTGCTGAATTGGGGTGAATCGGCTAGTTGCACGGAATCGACAAGGGTGATCACCCCGCCCGCCTCCAGGATGCGGAAGCAGTCATTGATCACGTTCTGACGCGCTTCTCCTGGGAGCTCGTGCATCAGGAACACGCAGGACACCCCCTGGAAGCTGCCCTCGGCGAAGGGCATGGTTTCGCCATTGCCTTGCACCAGCTGGGGGAGCTCCCCAGGCAGTTGGCCCAGCCATTTATTGGCCTGGCGCAGGTAGGCAGTGGAGAGATCCAGGCCCACCAGTTGGGCTTTGGGCAGGGCCCCTCGGATTTGCCTGAGGGTGCGGCCCGTGCCGGTGGCCACATCCAACACCCTGATTTGGCCAGCAGGACGTTCAGCAAACGTCCGCAATCCCCGAACCAGGGGGGCGATCACCCGGCGCCGCATGGGATCCGCCGTGCCGTTGAACAGGATTTCCACCTGGAGGTCGTAGAGAGCTGCTGAGTGGTCACTCAGGTAGCCATCGGTTTGGTGGTGGAAATTCTGGAGGTAGTAGTCGGGATAGCCGCCGGCATCGACGTCGTCGGGCAGGTCGCGCACCTTGCGTTGGCGCCGCCGGTCCCAGGTGCTTGGCATGTCCAGCCAAACCATGGGATAGCGGGTGGCCCAGTCGAGCCAGGGCGCGTCAAAGAGCAGGGAACTGGAATAGAGGCCCTGTTCCGCTTCCTGCCAGTCCCGCTCTTGTAGGGCATCCATTGCCGTCTTGAGCCGGCCCATGAGTTCGGGGGGAACGGGAACGGTTTTCGGAATCCCATCGGGGGAGAGGACCCCCATCAGGCGGGTGCTCACTTCCTTATGGGCTAGTCCCAGCAGGCTTTTGCCCTGCTGCATCGTTTGGTAAGCCAGCTTGGTGAGCTGATCAGGCATGGCGGGACATAGCAGTGCCTCCATTCCGACGGATCAAGGTCTGCTGGTGTGAAACCGATCGGAGGGCCGGTGGAGGTAGGTAATGCTCACGAAAGCTCTACTGCACTGAATT
>CANHGA010000075.1 GCA_947460085.1 Synechococcaceae cyanobacterium | reverse complement strand
GAAGGGCCAGGGCGTGATCTTGGCTGAAACAAACAAGGCCGCAGAAGGTGTTATCAATACAATGAAAAGCTTGAACGCGAATCTTTTGGTTCAGGAATTCATCCGTGAGGCCAATGGCAGTGATCTACGTTGCTTTGTCGTTGGCGGAAAAGTGGTAGCGGCTATTGAGAGAACGGCTGCCCAGGGGGACTACAGGGCGAACCTGCATCAAGGGGGTGTCGCCAGAAAGGTTCGACTGGAATCTGGGGAACGCAAACTTGCCATAGCAGCTGCGAGGGCGTTGGGCCTCACTGTTTGTGGCGTTGATATCATCCGATCCCATCGTGGACCTTTGCTGCTTGAGGTCAATTCAAGCCCCGGGCTAGAGGGCATCGAAAAGGCAACCGGAAAAAATGTTGCCGGATCCATTATTGAGGAGCTGGAGCGCCAGCTGGGCTGGAATGCGTCGACAAAGAATTCGCCATCCAAACTTTCAACTTAAACTTTTAACTGGTTCGGCCCCTTGCTTCCGCCTTGATCTGGGCCTTGGCTTGCTGCCAAAGACCTTCCAGGTCGAGGATGCTTTGGCCCTTCAGGTCGCCACCGAGGGCGGCTTCCACCCGGGAAAAGCGATCGAGGAAGCGGTGGTTTGTGCCATCCAGACCCTCTTCGGGGCAAATCTGGCACCAGCGGGCCACGTTCACCAGGGTGAACAGCAGATCCCCCAATTCCTCCTGGGCATGGGCCCGATCGCCCGTGGCGCTGGCTTCATCGACCGCCTCTTTGAGCTCCTCGAG
The DNA here is from genome assembly GCA_947460085.1 of Synechococcaceae cyanobacterium. Classification (GTDB taxonomy): domain Bacteria; phylum Cyanobacteriota; class Cyanobacteriia; order PCC-6307; family Cyanobiaceae; genus Cyanobium_A. Next base: position 8,083 of record CANHGA010000075.1, on the reverse strand, counting down.
CTCCTCGTGCACTTTGTCCCAAACGCCATCGAGGTCGTCCCACTCAAACCCCGCGGCGGCCGCTTTTTTGGAGATCGTCATCGCGCCGGCCAGGGCGTTTTGGCCGCGCACCTTGCGGCTGAGTTGGTCTGACAGGGGGCTGGCCGATGGGGTTGCCGGATGGGTTTCGGTTTCGCCAGAGCGAGTCGTTTTCTGTTGCTGTTCTTCGGCCTTGATGGCCTCCCAGGTTTGCTGCACCGCGGCGACGTCCATGGCTTCGCCTCCAGCAAAGACATGGGGGTGGCGGCGCACCAGCTTGCTACTGATGCCGCGGCTGATCGAGGCCAGATCAAAGCGGCCCTGTTCCCGGGCGATTTGGGCGTGGAGCACCACTTGCAGCAGGAGGTCACCGAGTTCTTCTTCCAGGTGGCCATCGTCGCCGTGGCGAATGGCATCGGCCACTTCATGGGCCTCTTCGATGACGTAGGGCACCAGGGAGGCGTGGGTTTGCTCCAGGTCCCAGGGGCAGCCCGTATGGGGATCCCGCAGGCGGGCCACCACCGCAACGAGCTCGCCCAGAGCTTCCAGGCCGGCGGCGGTAGCGGCGCCATCGGAACCGTGATCGTGGGGTGCGCCCATGGTGGTGTGAAACCGGCTGGGCTCACCTTCTCACTTTTGGTTTGCGTTTGCGACGACCCCGGGGCCTGAGGGCTCGTAGCAGGCGGGGCAGGCGGGGTATGGGATCGCCGTCTTGCACCAGGTGCAGCCAGCTGCTGGCCTCAATGCCCACGGCCGCGCTGAGGATGAGGGGAGCGTGCTCTTGCCAGAGCTGGGCGGCCGCACGCAGGAGCGTTTGGGGTGGGGGTGCGCCCATGGGTTGGAGGCAGGCGCTCACCAGCAAGACCATCCCGGCCAGATAGGCCAAACGCAAGCCGCTCCCCAGCAGGGGGCTATGGGAGAACAGGGAGCGGTGGCTCAGGGTGCGTCGGTACGGCCACCACAGCAGCTTCAAGACCCCCCAGCGGCGGGTGGCATTGGAGCGGGTGTCCAAATCCGGGGATAGCAGGAGCCCGCCGATCAGAAAGCCCAGGCCGCCACTGATGGCGCCCCTGGGGCCCAGCCAGGGCCACCAGAGGAGGGCAAACGGGAGGCCCAGGACCCAGGTGGCGCGGTCGTGATGGAGGCCGCTAGCCATTCACCTTGGCAAGGACCCGCTCGGCAAGGGATCCAGTTGGCCGCAGGCGCTGGCCCGTGCCATCCCCGGGGCGCCAGCGGCGGTTGATCCAGTAGTACTGCTCGGCGTAGGCGTTGATCCAGGGTTCTTGCCAGCGGCCCAGGGCCCCAGCCCGCTCCTCGAGGTCTGTGGCGGACTTGCTGGGGTGGAGGGGTTTGCCGCAGATGAAACGAAAGCGCCCATCGTCTTCGCGCACATGGGCGACGGGAAAGAGGGGGCAGCCTGCTTTCTGGGAGAGGGCTAGGGGGCCTTTGGGGACGTGGGTTGTCAGTCCGAGGAAGTCGGCTTGCAGGTCGTTGGAAAAGGGGTAGAGGTCAGTCATCATCACCAAGCCGGCCCCCTCACGAAGTTTCAGCAGCATCGCTTTGGCATCTCTCTGGGAGATCCAGTGGCACTGACTATTGCTGCTGCGTGCCCTATTCAAGATTGCATTGGTATAGGGATTGCGGGCGGGCCGATGGACCACCGAAAGATTGTCGAGATGTTGGCTGAGCCAGCGTAAGCCCGTATCCCAGCAACCCAAATGGAGTGATCCCACGATGAAGCCTTGGCCTTCTTTGTGGCAGCGAAAGAGTTCTTCGAGGCCGTCACCCTCAACGTTTATCAGTTCTGCCCCAATGGGCTGAATGATCGATTCCAGGCAGGAGAGGAAAAAACTATCCAGCGATTGGGCTGCCAACCGTTGGCGTTGGCCCCCCGTGAGCTGGTCCCCGTAGACCAGATGCAGATTGGCGGCTGCAGTTTTGATGCGCTTGGTTAAAACTGGCGCCGCAAGGGTTCGGGCGATCCGAACGCCCTGCTCCATGGTGTGGTGGGTGCGTCCCTTGAGGGCTGCCACTAACAACCAGGTGAGGCAGGCCTCGCTGCGCCATTTCAGCTTTTGAAGCCAATCGGCTGGCTTGCTGGAACGCCTTAGGACCATCGAAGCGTGGTGTAGGTTTCGGTTTCGCCCGATTAGCTCAGCGGTAGAGCGCCTGCCTTACAAGCAGGATGTCGCTGGTTCGAAACCGGCATCGGGCATCACCTTCTCCTGTCAGCCCTCGGGAAACAGCAGGGCGGCCAGCTCGTCGGCATCCACGTCGTAGACCCGGGCCAGGCTGGTTTCGATGGCGCTGGTCACTTCTCCTGGCAGGAAACGCATGGCATTGAGGGCATCGTCGGCGATGTCATCGGTCAGCAGGGTTTCGCCCCCCAGCTTTTCGTCATTGATCACGGCCATGACCCAGCTCTGATAGGCGTAGACCAGATCAGAAAACTCGAGGTCGGGGTCGTTGAAATCGAGGGCCATGGCGGCCTGCTCCTGTGGGGTGTACCGGTAGTTTGCCGGGTGGTTAGCGATGCTGCACCCCGCTTGGTCAGGATGGGGCTCTTTGCTGGCGGCAGCGATGGACCAATCCCCCGTGGGGTCGATGGATTCGACGCCTTTGGAGGTTCCTCCTTTGGATCCCAGCCGCCTGCAGGCCACCCTGGTTGACTTCGCCATCGCCGAACTGGTGCGGCAGCACCGGGACAGCTTTCAGCCCCTTTGGAGTGCGGAAGCCTGGGCCAAATGTCTGATCTGGCTGGCCCTCAATTGCGGTTGTTCGGGCGATCAGCAGGGGCTGGAGGCCTTCGCCCTGGCCCTGGGACCCGCGCTGACCGGCCGGATGCGACGGGTGTTTTTTGAGCGGGAGCTGCACGCGCTGGATCTCCAGGTGATGGCCGATCCCGCCGAACAGCATGTTTTGGTGTTGTCCATGGGCCCGGCCTTGGGAGCCATGGATCCCCTTGCGGTGGCCCAGGCGCTCGAGCGGGTGGGCCTCATGGATCGGATCGTTGCTGATTCGGGTGCTTGGCAGCAACTCGATGGGGTCGTGGCAATTCCCTGGGATGGCTCAGCTGATAAGCCTTTGGCCTAGTCGGCTTGCTCCCAGGTTTTGGCGGCCCAAAGCAGCTCGCCCATGTCCCAGCCGAGGTTGTCGAAGTTGCGGATGGCCAGGCTGTCGCTGGATTCAACCAGCAGCTGGGCGAATCCCTTGACGATGGCGGCTGGGGGGAGATCGAGGCCAAGATCTTTGGCGACTTCGGCAAGTCCTTCCGCAGTGGTAACCCCGCGCATCTTGGTATGCACACTGGTGTCGGCCCGAAGGGCCTCAAGAAACGATTCCACCATGGCCGCAATGCAGGTTTAAACTGAGTTTATGCGCTTTCAGGATTCATATTCAGGTATGCCAGGACACATGCAAGGATCGACCCGAAGGTCCAACATTACAAATAATTTTAATTAACTTTGGCAAAGCACCACTTTGTTGCTCACATTGGGCCGCGTCGCCGGCGGATACGTTTATTGCGGCGAGTAGCGCTGATTTCGGCCGGAGTGTGTGGTGTCAAAGTTGTTGTGAATAGGCTGGGCTTCGAGCTCTTCAGTGTCAATCCGCTCTTCTCGGCCTTGGTGGCCTCGACAGTCTTTTTGATTAGTTTCCTGTTGAGTGGTGTGCTGACTGATTACAAGGAAAGCGAAAAGATACCCGGTCAAATTGCTACTTCATTAGAAACCCTGGATCTCGAGATCAGGGCGATTCCTGTTTATAATCCTAAGGCTAAGATTGATGCATCAATCCATGCGGTAGTTGGGCTTGGATGGGTCATCCAAGCCTGGCTCCATGAGAAAATTAATACACAGGACGTCTATTCAAGCCATCGACAGACCCACCAACAGGTAGTGCAGGCGGCGACATTCCTCTCTTCATCCACCTTGCGGGGCAGGTTGATGGGTGAGATGGCAACCCTGCTGAATCTTGTAAACCGTATTGAGGTGATTCGAGAGACTGATTTTGTGCCCTTGGTGAGCTGGATGGCGGATATTGGGGCATTTTTCTTGAGTGCGGGCCTCGTCTTCGCCCGCGCTGATTCGTTGTGGGAAGCGTGCTTTTTTCTGTTTGTGATTACTTTCTTGCTGCTCTTTTTGCTGCGGCTCATCGAGGATATTGATAATCCTTTTGACTACGTCGAGCAAAAGTCTGCAGAGGATGTCTCGTTAGACGTTCTTAACTTGGCATTGAAGCGTCTCCAGGACGCGCTCCCAGACCAAGATGCACCAGGGGGATCGGGGCTTGTGAGTCAGGTTGATTCGACTGTTTAGCTTGAACTGGCGAAGCCTTTTGAGAGCATGGGTTCCAAGCCCTGAGCTCTCGCCGTGACCGACCTGGCCAAGACCTACGACCCCGCCGGCACCGAGAGCCGCTGGCAGCAGGCCTGGGAGCAGAGCGGAGCCTTCCATCCCGACCCGGCGGCGGAGGGGGAACCCTTCTCGGTGGTGATCCCACCGCCCAACGTGACCGGCAGCCTGCACATGGGCCATGCCTTCAACACGGCCCTGATCGACACGATCGTGCGCTTCCAGCGCCTGCGCGGCAAGAACGTGCTGTGCCTGCCAGGCACCGACCATGCGTCGATTGCCGTGCAGACGATCCTTGAGAAGCAGCTCAAGGCCGAGGGCAAAACCAAGGATGACTTGGGGCGGGCTGCCTTTTTGGAGAAGGCTTGGCAGTGGAAGGTGGAGAGCGGCGGCACGATCGTGGGCCAGCTGCGCCGGCTGGGCTATTCGGTGGATTGGCAGCGGGAGCGGTTCACCCTGGATGCCGGCTGTAGTGAGGCCGTGGTTGAGGCCTTTGTGCGCTTGCACGAGCAGGGCCTGATTTACCGGGGGGAATACCTGGTCAATTGGTGTCCCGCTTCTGGCTCGGCGGTGAGCGACCTGGAGGTGGAGATGAAGGAGGTGGACGGCCACCTTTGGCATTTCCGCTATCCCCTCCGCACCCCCAGCGCGGATGGCCGCACCCACCTCGAGGTGGCCACCACCCGCCCGGAAACCCTGCTGGGGGATACGGGCGTGGCCGTGAACCCGGCCGATCCCCGCTATGCCCAGCTGGTGGGTAAGAGCCTGACGCTGCCGCTGGTGGGCCGGGAGATTCCGATCGTGGCCGATGCCCACGTGGATGCCGAGTTCGGCACGGGCTGCGTGAAGGTGACCCCCGCCCATGACCCCAACGATTTCGCCATTGGCCAGCGCCACCAGCTGCCGCTGATCACGGTGATGGCTAAGGACGGCACCATGAACGAAGCGGCTGGCCGTTTCCAGGGCCTGGATCGCTTTGAGGCCCGCAAAGCCGTGGTGGCGGCGATGGAAGCCGAGGGCTTTCTGGTCAAGGTGGAGCCCTATCGGCACAGCGTGCCCTTTTCCGATCGGGGCAAGGTGCCGGTGGAGCCCCTGCTCTCCACCCAGTGGTTTGTCAAAACCGAGCCCCTAGCGGCCCGCTGCCGGGAGGCCCTGGAGCATCAAGACCCCCGCTTTGTGCCGGAGCGCTGGAGCAAGGTTTACCGCGATTGGCTCACCGACATCCGCGACTGGTGCATCAGCCGCCAGCTCTGGTGGGGCCACCGCATTCCGGCCTGGTTTGTGGTGAGCGAAACCGGTGGCGAGATCACCGACACCACCCCCTATGTAGTGGCACGCAATGAAGCCGAAGCCCGCGCTCAGGCCGAAGCCCAGTTCGGCGCGGGGGCTGGCCCATCGGCAGACGGCCAGCCCCTGGTGATCGAGCAGGACCCGGACGCCCTCGACACCTGGTTTTCCAGTGGCCTCTGGCCCTTCTCCACCCTGGGCTGGCCAGACGGGCAGGCCGCCGATCTGCAGCGCTGGTACCCGACCAGCGTGCTGGTGACGGGCTTCGACATCATCTTTTTCTGGGTGGCCCGGATGACGATGATGGCCGGCGCCTTGATGGCTGGGCGGGAAGGCCCCGGAACCCCTTGGATTCCATTCCAAGACGTCTATATCCACGGCCTGGTGCGGGACGAGAACAACCGCAAGATGAGCAAATCGGCGGGCAATGGCATTGATCCGCTGCTGTTGATCGAGCGCTACGGCGCCGATGCCCTGCGCTTTGCCTTGGTGCGGGAGGTGGCCGGTGCCGGCCAGGACATCCGCCTCGACTACGACCGCGCATCGGACACCTCCGCCACGGTGGAGGGCTCCCGCAACTTTGCCAACAAGCTCTGGAACGCCACCCGCTTCGCCCTGATGAACCTGGGCGGCGAGACGCCCGCCAGCCTGGGGGAACCCGACCCTGCGGCCCTGCAGCTGGCTGACCGCTGGATCCTGTCGCGCCTGGCCCGGGTGAACGCTGAAACCGCCGAGCGCTATGGCTCCTATGGCCTGGGCGAGGCGGCCAAGGGCCTCTATGAGTTCGCCTGGAATGAGGTGTGTGACTGGACGATCGAGTTGCTCAAGCGGCGGCTCAACCCCGGTGAGAACCCGAGCCCTGAAGCCCTGGCCGACCAGCGGGTGGCCCGCCAGGTGTTGGCCAAGGTGCTTAACGCCCTGCTGGTGATGCTGCATCCGCTGATGCCCCACTTGAGCGAAGAGCTCTGGCACGGTCTCACCACCGAGCCCGACACCACCTTTTTGGCGTTGCAGAGCTGGCCCAGCCTGGATGGGGCGGCCCTCGACGACCAACTGGAGGCTCAGTTCGCCGAGCTGATCGAGGCCATTCGGGTGGTGCGCAACCTGCGGGCCGTGGCCGGTCTCAAGCCCGCCCAACCCGTGCCCGTGCAATTCGTCACCGGCCGCGAGGATTTGGCAGCCCTGCTGCTGCAAGCCACCGCCGACATCACCGCCCTCACCCGGGCTGAAAGCGTCACGGTGCTCTCCACCGCCGAACCTGGCCAGCGCTGCCTGGCCGGGGTGAGCGGCGAGCTCCAGGTGCTCTTGCCGATTGAGGGCCTGGTGGATCTCGAGGCGCTCAAGGGCCGCCTGGAGAAGGATTTGGCGAAGGCGGAGAGGGAGATGGCTGGCCTTTCAGGGCGCCTGGCCAATCCCAACTTCGCCAGCAAAGCCCCCCCGGAGGTGGTGGTGGAATGCCAGGCCAACTTGGCGGAGGCCCAGGCCCAGGCCGCCTTGGCCCGTAAGCGTTTGGCGGATCTGGGCTAGACCCGTTCCCTCGGCTTCGCCATCCATGGATCTCCATCCTTCGCTTTGGCTGGAGCAGGTGCTGCCTGCCCTGCGCTCACCCCTGGGTATTGCGGCGTTTGTGCCCCTCTATGCCCTCTGGGTCACCCTGCTGCTGCCGGGCGTGTGGGCATCGATGGTGGCTGGAGCCCTCTATGGCACCTGGGGGGGCAGCTTCCTGGTGTTTTTGGGGGCCTGTTTGGGAGCCGAAGCGGCTTTTTTGTTGGGTCGCACCTGGCTGCGGGATTGGGCCCGCCGGCGGCTGCTGGCCTTCCCCAAGCTCCAGGCCATCGAGCAAGGTGTCAGCCGGGAGGGCTTGAAGCTGGTGCTGCTCACCCGGCTCTCGCCTGCGTTCCCCTTCAGCCTGCTCAACTTCGCCTATGGCCTGAGCGAGGTGAGCCTGCGCGACTACAGCCTTGGGCTGGTGGGCATCATCCCGGGCACCATTTTGTTTTGTGGCCTCGGCGCCCTGGCGGGCGATGTGGCCCGCTTTGGTGAGGTGCTCTCCGGCCAGGCGGACCCGGCAACCTGGGCCCTGCGAATTGTTGGCTTGCTGGCCACCGTGGCCTCGGTGTGGCTGGTGGGCCGGGCCGCCCAGCGGGCGATCAAGGGCGCGGAGCTGGATTGACCACCAGCACAACGCCGATCAGCATGAGCAGCACAAAGCTGATCAGGATGCCGTTTTGATGGCCCACGATGGCGGAGAGATAGCCCATGGCCACTGCGCTCACCGCGATCAAGCTGCCGGAGCCAATCAACCGGCGTCGCCGCTTCGAACTTCCCGGAAGCGGTCGCTTCAGGCTGCTGATGGCCACCAGGGCTGCCGCTTTGGATCTTGTTGAGGCGGTCGCCGGTTGGGTTGAGGGCGCGTAGGTCCTCGG
>CANHGA010000074.1 GCA_947460085.1 Synechococcaceae cyanobacterium | reverse complement strand
TGGGCGTGCCGCCCAGCGGCCGCTCCCATAGCGCTGCCCGGCCGATTGCTAACCCCAGCCGTGATCTGGTTTTGGCCCGCCGCGATGCCCTCTCCAGACGGGGCAAGCGTGCCGATACCTCCAAGGATCGAACCCGCACGGCCATAGATGTCGTTGCTCCCGCTTCTGCTTCGCCAGCTCCAGCTGCCAGCAGTCATGCCCCCGTCAAGCACGAGTGTGATTGCAAGGGTTCGGCCAAACTGGCCAGCCTGTCCGCCCCCAGCCGTAGCGATTCCTTCTCCAGTGGCCGCAGCGATTCCGCCGCCGGTGGCCGCAAGGTGACAGCTAAGCGTGCAGCCCAGCACAACCCCAGCCGCGCCCTTGTCCTGGCCCGCCGCGACGCCCTCTCCAAGCGCGGTAAGTCTGCGACGACCTCCAGCAGTACTGGGGCGGCAGCCGTTGCCCGCCATGGCAATGCCGATCTCACCAGCCGCGAGCTGTCCCAGAAACTCCGCGAACTCAAGAACAAAGTGGGCAGTGCCGGCACCTCCCGCAGCGGTGGAACCCGTCCTTCCGGCCCCAACCGCCATGGCTCCAAGCAGGCGGCTGCAGCCGATGCCTCATGGAAGGTGGGCGTCAGCGAAACCACCAGTGGTCAAGTGGTGACCGGTACCCAAGCCAACCGCTCCACCAAAACCACCGGCAACGAAGCCAGTACTTGTCGTTCCATCACTGGTACCGAGTACATGGGTGCCGATATCTTCCGCACCTTCTGCCAAAGCGAGCCCGTGGCTAGCCAACCCCCCAAGGTCCGGGTCACGGCCACCAGCCACGGCAACCAGGTGACCGGCAATGAAGTGGGCCGCTCCGAGAAGGTCACCGGCGATGAACCCGGTACTTGCAAAAACGTGACCGGAACGGAATATGTTTCGGCTAACCAATCCGCAGCCTACTGCGGCACAAGTAACCCCTCCCCCCGCAAGGTGGGTCGCAGCCAAACCCGCTCTGGCCTCGCTGTCTCTGGCGTGATGGTGGGCCGCTCGGAAAAGGTGACTGGTGATGAACCCGGTTCCGGTAAGCAGCTCACGGGCACCCAATACGTGGGTGACCAAACTGAGCTGGCAGGCCGGGCCCCCACCAAGGTCTCCACCCTTAATACCCTCCGCGGGACGGGCATTACCGGTACCCATGTGGGCCGCAGTGAGCACGTCACCGGTGATGAACCCGGCAGTTGCCGCTTGGTCACCGGCGATGAATACGTCGGCAGCCAGCAATACGATCGCTTTTGTGGTGCCAAGCCCGCCCCTGAGGCAGCCAAGGTTGGCTTTAGTGTCACCAACCGGGCCATTGTGGTGAGCGGCACCCACACGGGCCGTTCCGGCAATGTCACCGGCGATGAACCCGGCACCTGCAAGGTGGTGACCGGCACCCCCTACACCGGCTTTGAACAGGCCGGTGAGTATTGCTCCAACAACCAGGTTGCTGCGATTCGCCAGCGCACACCGGTTCGCGGTGCCAACCGCATGAGCGGGATCCAACCCGGCATTGGCGGCAGCCTCACCGGCGCGGACCGTGGTGCCTGTGAACCCATCACTGGTACCCCCTATGTGGGCTCCGACCAGATGGCCCAGGCCTGCGGTGCGGCCAGCGCATCCGATGCCGATTTCCCTAATCCGTTGGCAGGCAGCCAACCCTGGCAACAGTTCAGTATCCAATCCCCTGCCCGTGCAGCCCATACGGCCCACGACCGTGCTGGCTCGGTTACTGGAACCAGTTACGAGCAAGGCAACCGGGTGACCGGCCCTTTTGACCTGGCCGGTGACAAGGTCACCGGCACCGAACAGTTCCGCTTCGACCGTCGGGGCGTCCAACTGTCCCGTGGCCCCATAGCGGTCGCCGCAGCTCCTGTTTTCGTCGAGGAGGACGCCCGTCCTACCTCCCGGGTGACCGGGGAAGGTATCTCTGCCGGCCTGAAGATCACCGGCGACGACTGGGATCGGGGTGACCGGGTCACCGGCACCGAAGGGGTCTCGGCCCGCCGCCGCAATCCCACCCGCACGGGACCGATGTCGGCGATGGCGGCCCAACAGCCCAAGCGCAATGAGGAAGTTCCTGAGCCCGTGTGCCGGGTCACGGGTTCCAGCGGCAACACCTCCGCCGGTTCTTTGATCACCGTTTCCGGTGGGGCCCGCGGTTAATCCTTGATGCCCCGACGCCCTGCTGCTACTTCCTATCGCCCCATGGCTCCGACGGCTCCCCGTCGTCGCCCGGGATCTGTGGCGGCTGAGCCCGTAACCCAGCTGAGCCAGCCTTCCACGGCTTCTTCCAACTCATCGGCGTCAGCCCACTCCCAGTTCCGGGGCAGCTTCCATCCCCTCACCGATCGCCAGGCGAATGGGACACTGCACGCCTATGACGCCCAGGTCAAGGGCAGCTTCGATCGCATCGTCCCGGTGCTTAAGCGGCTTTCGAGCCTCCAACACGAGGACGATTTTGTCGGTGCGGCCCAGCGTCTAGCCCGCACCGAACTTGGCTTCGAGCTGCCCCTGCCCATCCTCGAGAAGGCCTGGGTAACCCAGCTCGACATGCGTACCCTGTTTGCCTGGTGCCTCTTCGAGACCTACGAGCAGACGAGTGATGCCTTCTTCCAGGCCGATCCCCTAGGCGGCAAACCTGGTAGTGCCTCAGCCGAGGCTTTCAACGCCTTTCTGTTGTCCTGTGGCTTCCATCTCCTCGACATCACGCCCTGCTCGGATGGTCGCCTGGCCCATGCCATTGCCTATGCCCTGCGCCTGCCGTTTAGTTCGGTGCGGCGTCGCTCCCATGCAGGGGCCCTGTTTGATGTGGAAAATACGGTGAACCGCTGGGTCAAGACCGAGCACCGCCGTTACCGCGAGGCCATCCCCAATCCGGCCCACGAGGACACCCGCTATCTGAAGGTGGTTCTGTACCACTTCAGTTCCAAGGATCCCAGCCATGAGGGTTGTGCGGCCCATGGCAGTAACGATGGTCTTGCGGCCTCCTGTGGTTTTGAGCGGCTCAAGGATTTTCAGCAGGCCGTGCAGAACAGCTTCTGTTGCGGGGCATCCGTTGATTTGCTCTTGATGGGCATCGACACCGATACCGACGCCATCAGGGTCCATGTTCCCGGGATGGATGGCAGCACCAACCTCGAGCGCTGGGTTGATGCCCAGGATGTCTACTCAGCCACCGTCCACCTTGGCGTCCAGGAAGCAAAGGCCCGCATCCAGGCCATGGTCGAGCAGGCTGCAGCCTCCAGCCCCGACCCAAACATGGTGAAGCTGGTCACCCGCCTGCTGGAGAACAACATCTCCCAAATCGATTATGTGCGCCAACACCACGGCGGCAGTTACGGCGACGCGGGCCATGCCGAACGGTTCATTGGCGTGGGCATCGGTTTCAAGGAAATTCACCTGCGCAACCTCACCTATTTCGCTTATATGGATACGGTCGAAGAAGGGGCCGCGGACCTGGACGTTGGCATCAAAATTTTCACCGGATTGAATGTGTCTCGCGGATTGCCGGTGCCCGTTGTCGTCCGCTTTGATTACAACAGTCAGGTGCCTGGAGCCCGGGAACGGGCGATTCGCAACTGTGAGCGGGTTCAAGCTGCCTTGGAGAACCGCTACGCCGACCTCTTTCACCAGGGATTGCTCCACGCCCTGTTGACGGTTCGGGACCAGGACCGCCACACCCCTGCCGAAGCGGTAGGTTCCACCATCACGTTCGCGAGCGGAGGAGGGCACTGACATGTTGATCTGCAAAGTGGTTAAGCCGTTGGTCTCCACCAACCGCATTCCTGATTTCGAGCACAAACACCTCCAGGTGGTTCTCGACGGCAGCACCCAAAAAGTTGCTGTTGATGCCGTGGGCTGTATCCCCGGCGATTGGGTGATTTGCGTGGGTAGTTCCGCCGCCCGCGAGGCTGCCGGAAGTAAGTCCTATCCCAGCGATCTCACCATCGTTGGCATCATTGACCACTGGGATCCCGATGCCGGCAAAACTCCTCCTGCCGCTGCCCCTTCTTCCAGTGCCTCTTCTACGGCTGTTGCACCTTCGACGGCTGTTGCACCTACGACGAGTGGTGCCCCAACCTCCGGGGGTTCCAAGTAGTGGAAATCATGCAGGTGACGGGATCCTTGGTTTGCACTCAGCGTGTGCCTGGCTTGGATCACTCCAACCTGCGTGTGCTTCGTACGTCGAAGGGCAAGCTCAGTGTTGCCGTTGATCCTGTCGGTGCAGCTCCAGGCAACTGGGTCTTCACCGCCAGCGGTTCGGCAGCCCGCTTTGCCTGTGGCAACCCGGAGGTTCAAACCGATCTCACGATCGGCGGAATCATCGATTTTTGGGAGCCCGATGGCTAGTTGAGTTGGGCGTTCCCCGCCCCACGCTCCTGGTTATTCCCTAGCCCCAATTCCTACTGAGTCATGGCTACACCCACTCCGCGTTCGACCTCCAGTGCTTCGGCAGCTGCCAAGCCCGCCCCTTCGGCGAGCCCGGCAGCTGCTGCAAGTTCCTCGGCCGGCACGCGGCCAGCCAGCTCAGTGCCATCGGCTGCGGCATCGGCTCCCAAAGCCTTGCCCGCTGCCCCAGCTGCTAAGGCCCCCCCAGCCAAAGCAGCAGCCTCGGCTCGCCCTGCAGCCTCGCGCTCCAGTGCGGCTAAACCCGCCGCCAAAACCCCAGCCAAGGCAGCCCCCAGTGCTGCCCCGAACCGATCTGGTTCGGCCCAAGCCTCCGGCGGCGGCGCCGGCACCTCCCGTCCTTCCACCCCATCCCGCAGCAACGCCATGGCTCCTTCCATTCAGGGCATCGCCCTCGGCATGATCGAAACCCGCGGCCTGGTTCCCGCCATTGAGGCCGCCGACGCCATGACCAAGGCGGCTGAAGTCACCTTGATCGCCCGGGAATTCGTTGGCGGTGGCTACGTCACCGTGATGGTTCGTGGTGAAACCGGTGCAGTGAACGCGGCCGTTCGCGCCGGCGCCGATGCCTGCGAGCGCGTTGGTGATGGCCTCGTGGCTGCCCACATCATTGCCCGTCCCCACAGTGAAGTTGAGCCTGCCCTCATCGCCACTGCCACCACCCGTCGTCTCTGATTCCCATGGGCGCCGTTCATCCGCGCGTCCTGGGTTACCTCGGTCGCGCCCTAAGCCTTGAGCTTTCTGCGGTTCAGCAGTACATGACCCAGGCCTCCCTTGTGGGGCTCTGGGGCAATGTTGACGCGGCAGAACGGTTCCGCCGCGAAACGGTGGAGGAAATGCAGCACGCCGAAAAAATTGTGCAGCGCATGTTGGCTGTGGGGGTGGCCCCTGCCGCTTCCCAGCTCAGGGCCGTGACCCATGCCCCCGATCTCATCGGGCTGTTGCGCCTCAACACCCAATTGGAAAGTGATTTGATCAACCTCTACGCAGAAGCGAGCCGTTTCTGTGTCTTGGTTGGTGATACCACCAACGAGGCCTTTTTCCGCGAGTTGCTCAACGATGAACAGCACCACGGTGCTGAACTGTCGGCTTGGCTGCAAAGCCTTGGAGGGCAGGTGAACCGCCATCACGAGCGGGCTACCTTCTAACCCCTGCCCAACCCCTTGAGCCCCCCCCTCCCCCTGCCGATTCAGCTTGCTTGGCTGATCCCCCTCTACGGATTCGCCGGGATGGTGGTCTCCTTGCCATGGGTCAGCGGCAGCCTCAAGCGCCCTGGCCAACGGCCCGCTGCCTATCTCAACCTGCTGTTCACCCTGGTGGCGGTGCTCCATGGCAGCTGGGTGACCCTGGAGGTTTGGCAGCGGGGACCCCAACACCTCAGCTTTGACTGGTTTTCAGCTGCCGATCTGCACCTTCAGATCGGCTTCGACCTGTCGCTCACCAACCTGGCCGCCCTCGAATTGGTGACCTTGATGAGCTTGGCGGCCCAATTTTTTGCCCTGGGCTATCTCGACAAAGAGTGGTCGCTGGCTCGGTTTTATGCGCTTGTGGGCTTTTTTGAAGGCGCCCTTTGCGGCGTTGTGCTGAGTAGCAATCTCTTGATGAGCTATTTCCTGCTGGAGATGCTCACCCTGTCCACCTATCTACTGGTGGGCTTTTGGTACGCCCAGCCCTTGGTGGTTACGGCAGCCCGCGATGCCTTCCTGACCAAACGGGTCGGAGACATCTTGCTGTTTATGGGGGTTGTGGCCCTCTCGGCTTGGGCTGGTTCGATGGAGTTCACCGACCTCTACAGCTGGTCGGCGGATGCTGAAGCAAGTGGCTTTCTTAGCCCTTTGGCGGGCACCTTGCTGGGCTTGGGCCTGATTGCCGGGCCCATGGGAAAATGCGCCCAGTTCCCCATGCACCTCTGGCTTGATGAGGCGATGGAGGGTCCCAACCCAGCCTCGATCCTGCGCAATTCCGTCGTGGTCACTGCGGGTGCCCTGGTCCTCTTCAAGGTGATGCCCCTGCTGCGCCTGGCCCCGGTGGCGATCACGGTGTTGCTGGTGGTGGGTGCAATCAGCGCGATTGCTGGGGCCTTGGTGGCCCTTGCCCAGGTGGATCTCAAGCGGGCCTTTTCCTATTCCACTACTTCCTATTTGGGCCTGGTCTTCATTGCCCTGGCCCTTGGCCAGCCAGGGATTGCCCTGCTGCTCCTCCTCTGCCACGGTCTGGCAAAGGCGTTGCTGTTTATGAGTGTGGGTAGCGTGATTGCCACTACCAACTGCCAGGATCTCACCGAGCTTGGGGGCTTGGGCACCAGGATGCCGGCGACAACTGTGGCTTACCTGGTGGCCGCAGCTGGGCTGGTGGGCCTGTTGCCCTTGGGCTGTTTTTGGTGTTTTGGACTGGGGGTGCAGGCCCTCTGGGACCAATCACCCTTCTTCGCCGGTGTCATTATTGTCACCAACTTGCTTACCGCTATCAACCTCACCCGGGTGTATCGATCTGTGTTCTTGGGATCGGCCAAACCCAAAACCAAGCGAGCACCTGAGGTGAATTGGCTGATGGCCCTGCCCATGGTGAGCCTCACGGTGTTGGTGCTGTTGGCACCGTTGCTCATGGCCAAGATCGATCCAGTCCCCGGCCTTGGTGACTTCTCCCTGCCCGTTGCCATCGCCGTGGTGGGATCAGGACTGGGGGGGGTGTTGATTGGCAGCCAGATTGGCCTCGATCAGTTTTGGTCGCGCTCGATCCAGCAGCCCCTACGCGGGCTCCAGGATCTTCTGGCCTTTGATTTCTATACCGAAAGGATCTACAGGGCCACGATCGTGGCTTTTGTGGCTGGTCTTGCCCGCTTCACCAATGGCTTGGATCGTCAGGCGGTAAATGGGCTGGTTAACGGCATCGGCAGGTTGTCGCTGCAGAGCGCTGAAAATCTCAAATTTGGTGTGAGTGGCCAGTTGCAGAGCTATCTCCTAACGGTGGTCCTTTCCCTTGTTGTGCTCCTGACCTCCTTGAACTGGCTGGTTGGGGCTGGGGCGCAAGGATGACCATTCCTGGACTGATTGCCATTCCCTGGTTGTCCCTGTTGCTGGTGATTCCCTTCTTGGGAAGCTTGGCCCTGCTGCTTTGGCCTGGAGAGCCGAGCCCAGGCCGCCTGCGCACCATCACGATTGCGGTGCTCAGTGTCCAGCTGGCCGCCAGCCTGGCCCTACTGCTGGTGTTTGATCCGGCGATACCGGGGCTCCAACTCCAGGAGGTCCATCGCTGGCTACCAGGCCTTGGCCTGAATTATCAGCTCGGGGTGGATGGCCTATCGCTGCCCCTGGTGTTAATCAACGCCGGATTGACCCTGGTTTCTGCAGTCTGCACCAGGGATTTCAGCAAGCGCCCGAGGATTTACTTCTCGATGTTGCTGCTGATCAGCGGGGCCGTCAATGGCGCCTTTTTGGCCGACAACCTGCTGCTGTTCTTCCTTTTTTACGAGCTCGAACTCATCCCCCTCTGGCTGTTGATCTCCATTTGGGGGGGCAGCGAGCGCGCCTATGCGGCGACGAAGTTCCTGATCTTCACGGCGGTCTCGGGAATGTTGATCCTGGGCGCCTTCCTTGGTCTGGCCCTCTTCACGGGCTCGGTTGATTTCACCCCCAGCCCGGTCACCAGTGAACGGCTTGCCATGGGCAGCCAGGTGGTGTTGCTGGTTGCCCTGCTGGTGGGTTTTGGCATCAAGTTGCCGTTGGTGCCCTTCCATACCTGGCTACCGGATGCCCACACCCAAGCCTCAACCCCGGTTTCGGTGTTGTTGGCGGGGGTTTTGCTCAAGCTTGGCACCTACGGCATCCTGCGCTTTGGCATGGGCCTGTTCCCCGAGGCCTGGACCTTGCTGGCGCCAGGACTTGCCATCTGGGCTGCGATTTCCGTGGTCTATGGATCCCTGGCGGCCATTGCCCAAACCGACATGAAGCGCATGGTGGCCTATAGCTCAGTCGGCCACATGGGCTACGTGCTCCTCGCCGGCGCGGCCGGAACGCCCGTGGCCTTGCTGGGAGCCGAATTCCAGATGGTCAGCCATGGCTTGATTTCCGCCCTGCTCTTCTTGCTGGTGGGCACGGTGTATCGGAAAACCGGTACGAGAGATTTGGACGTGCTGCGGGGCTTACTCAATCCAGAGCGGGGCCTGCCCTTTACCGGCAGCTTGATGATCCTGGGGGTGATGGCCAGTGCGGGCCTGCCCGGCATGGCAGGGTTCATTTCCGAATTTCTGGTGTTCCGGGGAAGCCTTCAGGCCTATCCCCTGGCCACCTTGTTGTGCATGGTTGGTTCGGGCCTCACCGCCGTCTATTTCCTGTTGCTGGTCAACCGGGCGTTCTTTGGCCGTCTTGCAGTGACCCCCGCCAGTGCCGATCCGATTCAAGATGCCCGGCTCGATGTGCAGCTGGCGCCCGTGGCGCCTCGGGAAACCGTGCCGGCCCTGGCCCTCTCCCTAGGGGTTGTGGCGCTGGGCCTGTTTCCGGCCTTGCTTGGACACCTGAGTGAAGCCACCACCACGGCGATGGCTCCCTTGGCCAGCCTCGTGGCCGTGATCCCTACGGGAGGGATCGGCTAATGCCAGTTATTT